>NZ_JBHFNQ010000077.1:0-43814 GCF_041929345.1 Floridaenema aerugineum BLCC-F46 | reverse complement strand
TGCGCCTTAGCGCTAAAAGATAGCGCTAAAGCGCAACAACGTACTTTCTTCTAGGTGGAGATGTCGATCGGTACCAACACCTGAGACAGAATTCTGCGATCATCGAGAATATAAACGTTGAGGAAACCTCCGATCGCACTGATAAGTAACTGACAAATTCGTAAGTGTAGTCCGGGGGGTTGGCGCAAAGTATGAGGCGCTAAATCATCTTTTGGTTGCTTTTGTAAATCAACAATTAATTGTGGATCGATGTTGCCATTGTCAGTAATCGACAACTCCAAAAAATAATCCGAATGAAAACATTGGGGATAAGGTATTCCTGTATCTTGGGCATTGAGTTGACGATACCAAATATCGATTCTTCCGCCTTCTTCGCCACGTTGACAGGCAGCTAATAAGAGTTCATAAACTACTAACTGTACTAAGGTAGAACCATGCTTGAGTAACAAAGCGGCAGAAGTGACAGGAGGTTGCCCTTGTCCTTCAGTACGCCAGTCTCCTGCATCATGAACTTTTGCCCACAGGCGGCGACTTTTAATCAAATCATCTACCCGTTCCAAACTCCGACGCAGCAAACTTGTGACTCGAATCGGATCTTCTGACTGCGATTGTAAAACAGATTGGGTATTCCACAATTCCCTCGCCAGCATTCGGGAAAGCGCCGCCAAAGAACCACCTAAATGAGAACAAAGTTGTTGATAGCGCACTTCCTGGGCAGCTTCTTTAGGGGCAAGAGACACAAATACCTTTAAAGAAGATGCGACAGTGCGGCAAAAATCTTCTATTGCCCGATGTTTGTACCAGTTTAAACATTGCAGTTCTTCGCGTTCTTGTTGCAAACTGCTGCTGCTAAAAGATGCTCGGCGGAACCAAGCAAATTGTGCTACAAGTAAACCAAAGGCTGGTAACGCACTTTCGGGCCAATGAAAACCTAAGCCATTACAAAGGACGACTACACCTGTGGGAAAATGTTCCGGTGTAGTTCGCAAAGCCATAACGAGAATTTCTTCAACTCCTGAACCTGTCAGCCATTGTCTAGTATTAGGCGTTAGTTGTTGGACATTTTTATAGAGTAAACCATCGGTATTTAAAGCTTCTTGAATCAATTCATCAGCATAAATTGAAACTGTTTGTTCTGTATTAATGGCAAACTCAGCACTAGGAGGTGTTGTCGCCGTAACTTGGGCAATTTCATCTCCAGGTTGCCAAGAAACTAAGGCAGCTACAGGCGCTTCTAGCAAACTAGCACAAGCCTGTAGCGCACATTCTTCTAACTGTTGCAGGCTTTGGTAGTTTTGCTGCATCATACTTAAACCCCACTGCAATGTTTGGTAGGTTTTTTGTTCCCTTGCCGATTGTTTTTGGATTTGCCATTGCTGTAAGATTAAGCCGATTTGTTGGCTAACTACGCGAAAAACTTCTTTTTCTGCGGCTGAAAAGGTACGGGCACTTTCGCAGGTAATCATCAACAAACCTTTGAGTGATTTGCCGATGCTGGTGTTAGAAATTAAAACGCTTCTTACTCCTGCTTCTAAGAATCCGTCTCGCCAAGAAAGTAATTTTAAGTCTGTTGCTAGGTCTTCGATTACTACTGATTCTGAACTACGTTCTAGTAATTTCCAATCTACATCGCTTAAATGAGGCAATATATAAGGATTTTCTGAGGAAGAAGTTGGATTGCTAACTCTGTTTTCTTTGCCGTTACGTTTTGCTGGTTTACTAGTAGAACCTAAAGGTCGGCGATTACTGGGATGATTTTGATAGGAGATTTCAAAGTGTTTGCGATCGCTATCGAAAAGTAATACCAAAAATCGCTCGGATTGAAAGCGTTCTTTTAGTCGATCGCTAGCTTCTTTCAAGGTATTATACCAATCTTCATCGCTATAAATGCCTTTGGCAATTTCTGCTAGTAACAACTGATCTTGCTTAGTTTGCTTAATCATTGTTTCCATTTGTTCGATCGGTGAAACTAAAGCAACTATTCTCGCTGCCCCGCGCAAGTAATTTTTTTCTTCCTCTTTCCAAATTCGCGGTTCGTTACCTTCTACTGATAAAAATCCTAATAGTTCATCTTGTAAAAGAATTGGTGCAGCTAATAAGGATCTAGCTCCCATTCTCTGCAATAATCTACTAGTAACATCAGCCTTTAGAGAACTCAAACTTTCCCCAATGGCAACAATTTGATCGGCCAACATTGCACTATAAAAACTGCCTGATTCTTGCACAGTTATCCCAGAAGCTGGTTGTTGACTATCCCCAGCAATCCCCGCTAAACGATTACTCATGTAACGCCAAAAGTAGCGTTTATCTGGTTCAAACCAGTAAATATTTGTACGAGTTGGGTTGACAAATTGATGGGTTTCGGCAACGATCGCTTCTAGTCGCTGCAACATTGTGGGTAGAGAAGGCAACTTCTGCATGATTGCCAACAAAGGTTCATCAGGACGCTTCATCCGATGGTGATTCCAGTTAATTTCAATCTGATTTAATGAAGATGCTAGCGTTCCTAAAAGTACAGATAATTGCGCCTTTTCTTCTGCTTGCGGCGAAATTCCCCAGCCTAATAATCCCAACAATACTACACCAAAACAGCGATCGCGATGGCGAATTGGAAAAATTAACGTTCCCCGAATCTTGAAATTAAGTGCTGCTTTGCGCCATTCCCCCGCCCGATTTGCATCTCCTAAATCGGGAACTCCGATCGGTCTTTGTTGAATTACTACCTGTTCTAATAAATCTCCCGGTTGTAGGAAAAACTTTTGCTTCAAAAAACTAATATCCGCATTTGGGGTAATGCCACCTTTACCCAAAATGCGATGTTCTATGTGATCGTACAAACCAAGCCAAATTAAATCGTATTGAAATTCTGATTGCAGATAATTTAGGGTTGTTTCAATTAATACATCTACGTTTTCTTCTTCCCGAAGGATTTGAAGAACACGACCCAAATTAACAATTTTTTTGTCTTCAGAATACCGCTTTTGTTGTTGGGCCATTTACTATCACTCCCGTTGGGTAATGGGTAGTTTAATTAAGAAAGAAAGTTTTAAGTTTTGAGTTTTGAGTTAGGGACAATTCATGAATTGTCCGTACAGGGAGAAAGTTCTGAGCTTTAATTTGTTTCTCCACTTCTCTACCTCTGCCTTTCTTCTAGGTAATAAGTTAAAAAGGTACTAGTGAGTACTACCCAGTTCCCCAGGTAATAGGTAAAATCAACTTACCATCTACCACTTAGTATCTACTACTTAATAGCTTTGGACATATATCAAGACGTTTTACGCCCCATTGTATTTTCTGGATTAAAAACCGATCCAGAATTTTTGCATAAGCAATTTATGCAAATCTCGACTTGGTTGGATTGTCATACCGATCGCCCCCCAAGTAATTGGATACTCAACCAATTACAACAAAACTTCTCGATCGCAGATGCACGCCTGGAACAAACTCTTTGGGATTACCCAAATCAACCGGAGGTAGGATCAGAAAATCCAATTTCAGGGTCTTCACTTATTATTCCCAAATCAGTGCTGTTTAAGAACCCTATGGGATTAGCAGCTGGATTTGACAAGAACGGGACAGCATCGGGTGTCTGGTCAAGCTTTGGTTTTGGCTACGCTGAACTGGGTACTGTCACCCTGCACCCGCAACCGGGAAACCCGACTCCGCGCTTGTTTCGGCTGTTAGCAGACGAAGCCGCACTCAACCGTATGGGGTTTAATAACGATGGTGCAGCAGCGATGGCAACCGCACTCACCGCAGCTTTACAAAGACGACCTCGACCTATCCCCGTAGGAATTAATCTCGGTAAGTCTAAGGTAACACCATTGGAGGAAGCAGCTACAGATTACCTGGGTAGTTTTCGCCTGTTAAAGGATTTGGGCGATTACTTTGTTGTTAATGTCTCCTCACCTAATACTCCAGGTTTAAGAACTCTCCAAGATGCGCCGATGCTAAGTGCAATCTTGTCTGCTTTACAACAAGAAAACCAAAAGGCTAATAAGCCAATTCTAGTCAAAATTGCCCCCGATTTGGAATGGGATGCTATTTTGGATGTTTTAGATGTTACTTTATCTCATAATTTGGCGGGAATTATTGCTACGAATACTACTATTAATCGTGAGGGTTTAAAGACTCAAATTTTGCGGGAGACGGGAAATTTGGTTAAGGATGAAGCTGGAGGGATTAGTGGTTTGCCGCTGAAAGGGCGATCGACTGAAGTAATCCGTTTTATTAGAAAGGAAACTAAAGGAAAATTGCCAATTATGGGTGTTGGCGGAATTTTTACCGCTGATGATGCTTGGGAAAAAATTACTGCTGGCGCTTGTTTGTTACAAACTTATACTGGTTGGATTTATCAAGGCCCTTTTATGGTAAAACGCATTTTACAAGGGTTGTTGGTGAAGTTGGAAGAAAGGGGTTTGTCAAATATTTCTCAAGCGGTGGGATTAGAAGAGAATTGAACCGCATTAGGCGTAGTTCGTAGGGTGCGTTAGTGCAACGTAACGCACCATTCCCGCTAAAAGTTTTTCAAGACTAAACACAATTTTTAGCGGGTTTTTGTTTAGCTATACTGTTCACGGTCATAGAGTAGGGGCGAAGCATTCCGGTACATATATTTGGCGATAACCAACAAATTATTGCCGGAATGCTTCGCCCCTACAAATCAAAAACAACAGTTTGTGCCCGCGCCGAGTATAACTAACTTTAATAACCGCAAAAGTACAAACTTGCGCCTTCATACTCCTTCACTTTTTTACCATCAGAAGCAAGAATTGTAAAACCGTTTCCCTCGTAACCAGGAACCCATAAAACAATAGTCGGAGTAACATTTGGTTTCAACTGAACTACGCCTACAGGTTCGGAAATTCCTGGTTCGCCTTTAGCAGTAGCAAGGTTGAGAGGTGGTCGAGGTTCGCCATTGTTAAAGAAGTATTTTTCTTGTGTTTGAGTGAAGATAATTTGCGAATTATTAGCGACAGTCATCTTCACTTTATGAGCGCTTTCTTTACGCTGCAAAATAATAATTGAGCCTGCTTTCCAAGCACGGACTTCGCTGTTTTTCGGCAAAGGTCTGGGTAACAGATTCTCAGGAACCTGTGCTAAAGGCAACTTTTGCACGGGTATGGTGGTAGCTGTTTGGGCATCCCGTTCCGGTAACAGCCAAACAGGGCCTTCAGGAGGTCGTCTGGGTGCAGAAAAGGCTGCCATTCCGGTGGGAACGCCATCACAGCCGTAGCGTTCCTCGGAAGAACGCAGGAATGTCACTTTTTGTTTGAAATTTGGGGCAACTGCTACCAGGGGAGTGCCTGCCTTCACTTTTGCCCAAGCTTCGGTATCAGAAACAATGACCGCTTGCCCGTTTGGGTGCGCTGGCGACCAAGGATATTGTTGCCTTCCCCCACCTGCAATTGTAGCCAACCCTAACCAGCCAGGTGTGGGCAAAAAGGGTTGTTTGGGTAAATTTGCTGTGGTAGGGGGAGTTTGGGCAGTTGCCGCACTTTTTAATCCCTGCTGTGTTCTTTCAGTTATCAGGAATGGGGTGGTGGAGAGTGCGATCGAAACACTAAGTAATAACCAATATTTCTTAGCAATCATTTCTGCGTTTTTAAAGGCTAAATAAAGTTTTTAGTGTCTTGATTTTAGCAGTATCAATTCCGCATTCCAGTTTAGCAATAGGATTTAACAATTTTTTTATTAGCTATTACTTTACTATAAATGAATTTGATACTACAACTATTATTTATTGATATTCTTTCCAATGCTTTAGGATCTCTTCTTGATAAGGATTAAGATATTCTGGTAAGCAAGTGGTATCGTCTCCGCGTGCAGATTTTACTTGCGATAATTCAAGATGTCTGACACCACTAAAATTCGTTCTTCTAATGTCTGCTTTTAATATTATTGCTCCTTTAAAATTTGCATTAGGGTTTGTTTCATTAAGGAGTCCACTGAGGTCTGCTCCTTGTAAATTTGCCTCATCGAGCCATGCTTCTTCCAAATTTGCTCCATCAAGGAGTGCTCCTTTTAGATTGACTACTGGAAGATTTGCTTGTTGCAAGTTTGCTCCAAATAAAATACATCTTTGCAAATTTGCTTTATACAAATTTACTCTTCGTAAGTATGCTCCACTTAGGTTTGCACCCTGAATATCTATGTGAGTTAAGTTAAGTGTTGCATTAGGTGGATCTTGCTTAAAATTACGCCTTCCAATAACAGTAAGAGCAGTTTGAATATCTAAAGAAATCATACTGTTGTAGAATCCTTCCGGTTGCATCTGCTCAGTATTAACTTTAATAAAAGCAGCTAAATATTCTATGATTCTCCAATAGTCTGCGGACGAATCATTGGCAATTCTCTCAAGACTATAAATAGCACCTATTCTGACGTGAAGTTTTTCACTTCCGAGATGGTCAATTGCTTTAGAAAAGCATTCTCGAATTGAATTGATTTCAATCTGAGCAGAGGTGTTTATTGTTTGATTGGACATTTTTTTACTTTCCTCTGCTTCTTCAGGTTGCAGGGGTGTTGGGGAATGCAATTCATTTTGAACTGAAAAATGATGCTTTGAAACATCTGATTTAGAAACTTGCGAGGGAGTATATTTTTGAAACTCATTAGTTAAAAATTTGAGCAATTGACCGTATTTACCTGAACCTTTTCCTCTGATATGGAACTTGTTGTAAATTCCGGTCATACGAACACGAACGGCATCTTCAGAGATATATAGATTAGTTGCAATTTCAAAATCGTTCTTATCACCACCATACTTCGCTAGAAAAACATCTTTTTGTTTTTCTGAAAGACTATAATTCTGCGCTATCTGATTTAAGAATTCTTTAGGGAACATTGGTTGTATGTCAACTTGCTCAAAGTCAGGTTATTAGAAATGATTTTAACAATTTAGAGATATGTAAGGCTATGTAAGGCTACTTTTAGCGAAATCTCTAAAACTAAGTTGCGACATTGAGATTAGCAACTTTTAAGAGATTACCATCATGAAATCAATTCACCGTAATGAAAGCTCCCGTCTTCCTGCTGACAGCACTATCCTCAACAAAACTTTGCCCTCGCAGTATAAAGCTGCTCTGTCTAATTCCCGTCAAAAAAAAGGAGATGAAATGACCCTAAATGCTACTAACAGTCGTTGCCGAAACAAGGAATTACGGCAATATATCAAAAGATATCTTCAAGAACTATCACCCAAACCTTCAGAGAGCATAATTCTCCCTTACATATCCAGTATTCAGTCTATTCTGGAACAACTTAGCAATGTCCAAATAATAGATGAATTTATATCAAATGATGAGCAATCCTACAAGTCAAAAGTTGGCTGTGTAACCCGTTACAAAGGTATTCCATATACAATCCAATGGATAACTGCTGAAGAACCCAAACCTGACGAAAGCCATTTATACGACAAACCTTTACAGCTTGTAGCTAGCGTCGATGCAGTTAACTATTACTACGGTAATAGCTTGTTTGGTAGTAAGATCGAACACGCTTTAATTGTTGTAGCTCTTCCTAATCAAGAAGCACAAATCTTTGAATTTGGCTGCAATCAACTAAATCATTATCGTCAAGCTTGGCAAAAACGCCTCAATTTATTCTACAAAACAGCAGCTTAATTAGTTTAACAAGCATTAAAATGCTACCTCTCAAAGTTTAAAATTTATTTAATTAGCCCCAGGCTTCAGTCTGTGGGCGTTTCCCTGTTAGTATTCAAATATAGATTCCTCACCAGGAAAAAACTCTAAATCTAAAATCTGTTCTAAACTGTAAGGACATTGAGCAGGAAAATCTTTGTACTTAAAAGAGGTTTCCCGCACAGCTAAATCTACTCCATCTTGATAAGCTTTTTCTAAAACTTCTGGTAAATAAGGTTTTAAACTAGGACTTTGATCCAGTAAATCTCGAATTCGGCGGCGTTGTTCTCGCAGCGTAGAAAACCAACTTTTAGAACGGTAGTAAGGCTGAAATTCCCATTTAAGTAAATGTCCTAATAAAACTCCCAAACGGTTTCTTAACTCCTGTCTTTCTTGCTTACCCAAAGATTCTATCTCCTCAACCAAATTAGCAATATCTAAAGAGTCCCAAGCACCATTACGCAGAAATTTTGCTTGTTCTTGTGTCCAGGCGTGAAAATCTACTTCATATAGTTCAGTCATAAAACTTTATCTCATCAAACTAAGTAGTAATTGCTTTCATTATTCACCAATTATTGTACATGAAAAATTTTAAAGCAATCTGTAGAGACGTTTCATGAAACGTCTCTACAATTTTTGTAGCGTTAAATTAAGTTAAAATCGCCATAGCCTCACCCACTCCCTAAACACTTACCATGAAACTTACTGTCAAACACTTAGAACAAATCCAAGAAATTCTCCAAAAAGAAGAACTCGACTACCAATTAGAACTAAATGATGGGAAAATAATCATTATGGGGCCATCTGATATCCAATCTAGTGAAATAGGTAGCCGCTTTATCTGGTTACTCATGAATTGGGTTGCACCTCGCAACCTGGGACGAGTTTTAGATTCAAGTGGTGGGTTTATTCTGCCCAATTCTGATTTAAAAGCGCCGGATGTTTCTTTTGTTTCGGCAGCTAGAATGCGGCAAAGTCCGCGTTATTTTGCTCAGATGGTTCCTGATTTAACTGTTGAAATTAAATCACAGAGCGATCGCATTCCCCCACTCCAAGAAAAAATTCAACTCTTTCTCACTTTAGGTTCTCAAATTGGTATACTTATCGATCCCGATCGCTTAACTCTAACAGTTTATCGTCGCAATAGCGAACTAGAAATATTAACCAACTCAGATATATTAACTATCCCCGAATTATTTCCCGGTTGGGAACTGCCTATCTCTGAACTTTGGCCTCCCGTATTTGAATAAATCTTAAGCTACAAAAGATTTTGCCATTTCCATAAAAGTTACTTCCCAAACTAACCTGGGTTGAGCATATTTTTGTAAAAGCTTTTTCGCTCTTTCTAACTTTTCAACCATCCCTTGATGACAAAATTCCTGCCAATAATATTGTTGTAAATAATCGGCTAACCAAAGTTGAGCTTCTGTATCTAAATCTTTATCAATATCTCTGGCTAAATCTAAAGCTTGGCGCAAAGTTTGCGGTACTTTTCTTACTTTATTTAGGAATTCTTCGGGAATCGCTTGTAATTGTTGCCAAGCAAAAATTGCTTCTCCCGGACTTCCTGCGGCTAATGCTAAAACTTCTGGATGTTGTAAAATTTCCTGGTTTCCAGTTTGAGTTAATACCTGTTCCATCGCTGCTGAATTTAACCGAGTAAACGGGATTCTTTGACACCGAGAAATCAAAGTCGGTAACAAAGATTCAACCGCCGGAGCAATTAAAATTATTGTGGCTTTTCCCGGTTCTTCTAAGGTTTTTAATAAGCCATTTGCCGCTGCTTCTGCCATGCTTTCGGCTTGTTCAATTACGACAAAACTACGCGACGCTTCCAAAGGCGGACGACCTAAAAATTGGCTAACTTCGCGGATTTGTTCTAAGCGAATTTGTGGCGGTGCTTTGCGTTTTACGCCTTTTTCTGCTGCTTCGGCTGCCGAAATTCTCTCACCATTATGTAAATATGTTGGTTCTAACCAAAGTAAATCGGGGTGATTTCTGAGTTGAATGCGTTTTTTTATTGCGGCACTCTTTTCGACTCTTTTTTCAGGAGGTAGGGAATTGTAGAAGATTAATTCAATAAAACAACTAGCTGTTAAACTGCGTCCAATGCCATCAGATCCAGCAAATAAATAAGCGGGAGCAATGCGATTTTGTGCTACTGCTTGCTTGAGGAGTTCTACTGCTTTTTCTTGACCTATAACTGGGTGAAAAAATTCCATGCAAATAAATCACTCGTAATAAACTTGGTTGGTTGTGAGGACTTTAGTCCTATTATTGAGGCAAGGAACGACCCAAATCGCTACAACGAACCTTTTAATTAGGGCTTGCTGAAAAAGTCTGTTGGTGGGGGTAGGGACACGGCATCATTAATATTTGCAATTCCTACCGTTATCTTTTTCATGCCGTGTCCCTACAATTTCCTGGAAAAAAGCAAGGATGAAAGCGCCAAAAGGTCTGAAAAAGTTGCATTTGTTTTGACCAAAAAAGCGCTTTCACCCTTGCCTATATTACTTTTTACATTTATTCAGCAAACCCTAATTAGGTTGGTTGTGAGGACTTTAGTCCTATTATTGAGGCTAGGAACGACCCAAGTCGCTACAACGAACCTTTAAATTAGGTTGGTTGTAAGGACTTTAGTCCAAGTAAGACCCAAGTCGCTACTACGAACTTAATTATGAAATCTTAAATTTAATGATTGTACCACTGAGTAAATTTGGCATTTAAAATTTTTTGGATTTGTTCGGCGATTAATTCTTCATTTTGGTTGGCATCTACCCTGATAATTCGCTGGGGATGAGCTTTGGCTAACTCGGTAAAACCTTGTTGTACTCGGCGGTGAAAGGCTAAATCAGCTTGTTCCATTAAGGTGATTTCCCCTTGTTGGCGCTTTCTTGCTAAACCAATTTCGACATCAATATCTAGCCAAAGTGTTAAATCGCTTTCTAAGCCATTTGTAGCTATATCGTTAAGCTGGGAAATTAAGGATAGATTAAGTCCGCGACCATAACCTTGGTAGGCGATCGTAGAATCGGTAAAGCGATCGCACAAAATCACCACACCCTTAAGTAAATTCGGCTTTAACAACTCTTCAACGTGCTGCGATCGATCGGCAGCATACAACAACAATTCGGCTCTCTCCTGAATCGTCGTCTCTTTACCTGGTTCTAGCAACAATCGCCGCAACTCTAAACCCAAATTTGTCCCACCAGGTTCCCGCGTTACCATTACTGGTTCAGCCTGAATCTGCTCTTCTCGAAATTCCCCCCAACCACTTTGAGTTAACCAATCACGTAACCGCCGCAACTGAGTAGTTTTACCACAACCCTCTACTCCTTCAAAGACAATCAGTTTGCCAGAGTGCCCAGAATTATCCCGTGAAAACTCAGAAACTGTTGCCATTTCCTGCTGATTTCCTTGACCCATTTTCCTGAATGTGAACATAATTTAAAGACAGTGCTAGCAGAATAACAAAGTTGGCAAAAGAGAATCAAAACATCTCTTTGATCTTTGCAAAGGTTAGGTATTATAAGAGGGTCTTGGAACAAAAGCTGGAGGAATTGATGGCTCGTTACACTAGCTCCTATACAGTTGGCCTCCCCTTCCCACGCATGGGGGAATTGGTGGTAGAAGTTTTAAAATCTTGTCCATTAGAAATCACCTACAACACAGGGGAATATATTATGGCAAGGGAAACGCCTGGTAAAGTTTCTTTTTCCAAACTTGCCAGCGTCGAAATCCTGATAGACCGCACCACTTCTACTGAGAAGGAAACTAAAATGACTTTGGTGGTCAAAAACGAAGAATTACCCTTGCAACTTGATAACCACTGCTATCAAATGTTTCAGTTGGTCAGTCAGGCGTTAGTTGGCTATCGCAGTTGGCAAATAATTGAACCAGTAGCTGGATAGCTATCTAAGCTTTTGGACACTTTATATAAGTTTATCCAATGGAATCGATCGGCATCAATCGTCAAAACTAGCAGGATTAATCAACGTAATGTCGTAAGGGTCTTCAAGCGGTCCTGTGGGTACAGTAGTGTCTGGCTTCAATTGATAATAAGTCGCTTTTACACCTGGACCGAAGACCACCTCATCTTCATCTTTGAGATCGTGAGCAGATGTTTTGCGGCCATTAATAATCAAACCATTGGCGCTAGCCTTGCCAGTAGCATCTCCATCCATAATCCGGTAGTAATAACTGCCATCTTTTTTGGGTAGCTGAACTAAAGTAGCATGACGACGAGAAACAAATTGGGAGTATAACCGAATATTACACTCTGGATCTCGACCGATCGAATAAGCAGGCTTAGTGAGTACAAACTCCTTACGCCCCTTGTCATCTTCCACCATTAGAAGGTATTTACCGTTTGATCTTGCCATTGAAGAACCTGTCCTGCAACGAAATTAAATAAGACTATCATTCACCTTAGTGTCAAAATCAATTAACTCGCATCCGTTTGTGTGAAACACAAAAGTAAAAAGAGCAACAACTGTAAATTTTCTGGCAGTTTGACCCTTTTTACTGTTTTGGTTTTTGGTATTAGTTAATCATTAGGGTTTTGTTGACTCCCAGGTAAGCGACGTAACAGCAATGAGTTAGTCACTACACTAACAGAACTAAAAGCCATCATTGCACCAGCAGCAGCCGGATTGAGAACTACCCCAAACTTAGGTAACAAAATACCAGCGGCTAAGGGAATTCCCAAAATGTTGTAAGCAAGTGCCCAAAATAAATTTTGGCGGATTTTGTTGAAAGTGGCACGGGAAAGTTTAATCGATGCCACAATATCCATGACGGCATCCCGCATTAAGATAATTTGGGCACTTTCGATCGCTACATCCGTTCCTGCGTCCCAGGCAATACCCACATCTGCTTGCGCTAAAGCTGGTGCATCATTGATCCCATCACCAATCATAGCTACTCGATGACCTTGACTTTGGAGATCGGCTACAGTTTGCGCTTTGCCATCTGGTTGCACTTGCGCCAAAATATCCGCTGCTTCAATTCCCAATTTTTGGGCAACTAACACAGCTGCTTTTTGCTGATCTCCAGTTAGCATCATAACTCGCAACCCTAGCTGTTTCAAAGCGTCCACTGCTGTAGCCGCATCAGATCTCACCGAGTCAGTAAACGCAATTAACCCTAACAGACAATTGCCAGCTGCCACATAAACTATAGTTTTTCCGGCATCTGCCAGGATGCTGGCTTTCTGACTCAGACTCGGATCGATTTCTACACCATGCTGTTGCAACCAACTTTCCGTTCCGACTAACACTAACTGCTGTTCGACTTTTGCAGATACTCCCTGTCCGGGTTCAGTATAAAATTCTTGAGCAGCCAGAATCGATAACCCAGCTTGATTTGCTGCTTGGTTAATGGCGGAACCTAAAGGATGGCGACTACCACTTTCAGCGGTGGCGGCAAGTTGCAGGAGGGAAAAGTTCGCTTCCTGCGAGTTTTTTGATTCTAAATTTGGGTTGGGGATACAGTCAGTGACGGTAGGATAACCACTGGTGAGGGTACCTGTTTTGTCGAAAATTACTGTATCTAAGGCGGATACTCGTTCTAAAACATCTCCACCTTTAATCAGTAATCCCATTTCTGCGCCGATGCCAGTACCAACTAAAATGGCGGTTGGGGTGGCTAGTCCCAAGGAACAGGGACAAGCGACTACCAAAACTGCGATCGCTAATTTTAAACTCAACAGTAATGGTGATAACTGATGAGTTACATGGTGTGCGCCATGATTCATGGCTCCATTAACTAAAACATCGGGCCAAATCCGAGTTCCGGCAAAGTACCAAAATAAAAAGGTGAGTGTGGCTATTGTCATCACCCCGTAGGTGAAGTAACCTGCTACGGTATCGGCTAATCTTTGTACTGGTGCTTTGCGAATTTGCGCCGTTTCAACTAAGTTAACTATTTGCGCTAAAGTGGTATCCTTACCTGTACGGGTAGCTTGAATGGCGATCGCTCCACTTTGATTCAGAGTTCCCGCAGCCACCAGATCCCCTTTTTTCTTACTCACAGGTATGGCTTCCCCGGTAAGCATCGACTCGTTTACCGTAGTTTGTCCTGCCACCACTTCGCCATCTACAGGGATTTTTTCTCCCGGCAATACCTGTAAAAATTCTCCCACACGCACTTGATCTGCGGGAATTTCCACGCTATTTTGTCCGAATGCTGCCACACTAGGATCGGCGATTAAACGCGCCTGGGGTGGTTGTAGAGAAAGCAAGGCTTCAAAGGCAGCGGCGGCTTTGACTCTAGCTTGTTGTTCTAGGGTTCTCCCTAACAAGATAAAGCCTAAGAGCATTACTGGTTCATCAAAAAAGCATTCCCAACCTAATTGGGGAAATAGTAGCGCGATCGTACTCGCAGTATAAGCGGTAAACGCCCCCAAACCAACTAAAGTATTCATGTTCGGGGAACCATGCCGCAGTCCGCGAAACCCATCTACTAAAATAGAACGACCTGGCCCTAATAAGGTAGCGGTAGCTAGTCCCCAGTGAAACCAAAATGAAGTGAGAATTGTCAAATGTTCGCCAGGGATTAAGGAATGTCGGCTTAAATGACCAATTCCTGACAGAATTATCAGAATAGTTGCTACTATCAGTCGTTCAATTGAAGATTTAATTTCCTGACGATGACGTTCGGCTGGACTAACATAATCACTGCCCTTTAGCTGATTTTGCGAAGTTCTCGGTTGACTGGGGAAACCTGCATCGGTCAATTTAGCGGCTAAAGTAGCAGGTTCGACTTTACCGGATTTTACCTCACAAACTGCCACTTCCGTAATCAGGTTGACACAGGCGGAGATCACGTCTGGATGTTGTGTCAGCTGATTTTCTACAGCTTTGACGCATCCAGCGCATTTCATTCCTGTAACATCCAGGGTAATTGTTTCTGATTCTGGGTGAGAGTTGGCGATCGCTAATTCGCTCTTCACTTGCATAGACTTTATAATTTACCTTGACACCTACGCGCATCAAATAGTTTACCTATTTTGAGGGTAGGCCAAAGGTAGACTAATTGGCTGTAAATCAACAACTTTTTTAATCTACCAGCAGGTGCTAAACAAGATGCCGATAGGAATAAAAAGGTAAGTTTGTTCGCCTTTTAATATCGATCGCACATTTATAGTCGCCTCGTTTTTGCCTTTCCGCAACTATTTTGAATGCCGCATCTGATTCTAGTCCACTAGCAATTAATTCCTGAACTGACATTATGTTTAAGCGTTTCCAAGAGGAGTGTGCCTCTTTCTTGTAGTCATAGCTAAAAGTTACCAGTGGTGCTAGGCGAGGCAAATAATTTTCCGGTATTCCCGCTATTTCGTGTAACTCTTCTAAGTGAGTAAAAATGTATCCTTCTGTTTGCAGCGATTCTATATCGTTAGCGTAGACAATAGGTAATCCTAAAAGATTCACTAAGTCATCTTTAGAACAATTATTAATGTCTACTTTACCCCGAACTTGGGCAATTAAAGAGGCAGTTTGGGCGGTTTCTGGTAACAATACTCCTTTAGGAGCAGTTTTAATCAAATACCTTTTTTTTAAATAGAAAGCAATAACTATTTGTGATACCCAAATTGGTAATGCTAAATGGCCTGAAGATAATACCAATGCTGCAATTGTAATTCCCGATCCTAAAATCATCCAATTGGATGTGTTAGCTTTATAACCTGCATATACAAGTGCTAAACCTCCGAACCCCGGAATACAGGAACACCACACCCATTGCGGAGTTTGTTGCAACCATGAATCGCGTGACATTTTAGTGAAAGATAGTGATTAATTTACAATTGATCGAGTAATTTTTTGCGCTTTTGTTCGTATTCTTCCGCAGTAATTACACCTTGTTCGTAGAGTTTCTTTAAATCACTTAAAGCACTGGTAGCATCTTTAGCTGAAACTGCTCCTCCGGCAAACCTTCCACTCTTACCGTTAAACTTAGCATCAAATTCTCGATCGGACATAAATAGAAGGAGGAAAAATTCCACGAAAGCAATTAACCCAGGAATAAAAGTCCAGCAAAATAGTAAGTAAACTATTCCAGCTAAATTTTGCCCCAGATAAAACTTATGAATTCCTAAGCCGCCTAGAAAGAAGCATAAAACGATCGCTACGCCTCGATTTTTCATTTTTCCCTCGTCTTTAAATTATCAGTGATTTTGCTATTTTCTAGCTAATTTTACGGAACATACTGTTCTTGAATTAGCTCTAACTAATTGATATCGATGTCTCTATTTTTGGCGAATTTAGTATTTAGGAAGTAGAGTAAAACTATAATTACTTTGACTTCCAACAATACCAAATAAGCTCTTAAATAAACATTTAGCTCGGTTGCTGAAGTCAGGGAAAATGCGATCGCGCCAATTACGACAAAAGGCACCATACGCCACCCAGATGAAAGCCAATTCCTCTTAGGATAGATGGAATTATTCATTGCTTAATTTACTCTCTGCCTTTTTGGATCTTCTTTCTAATTAGCTTAAGTGTCAATAGATTGCTAAGTAATGTAATTTTTTCCGGTTAATCGTTACAAAAAGCTGGAAAATTTACACATTACTCAGCAAACTTTTACAACTTTTTAGCAAAGAAATTTTATCCCCCGCTACCCAGGATAAACAAGCTAATCAAAGTGCCGCTATTCCAAAGACTGTGGAGGAAAATTGGTGCTAAGAGATTGCGCGATCGAGTATACACTACACCTAATACTATGCCCAAAGTTGTTAATGGGAGAACTTCCGAAAGGCTGAGGTGAGCGATCGCAAATATTAAACTACTAGTAATAATTGCGCCCCAAACTGGTAAATAACGAGTTAAAGAAGGCAACAAAAATCCCCGAAATAGGATTTCTTCAAAGATGGGGGCTGCGATCGCTGCTGTGACAAAAAATATACCTAAAGCTACCAGATCTTTTGTTTCCAATGCTAAAGATAATAGCGGATTACTGCCTCCCTGTCCCTGCCAAATCCTCTGGTTAATTAAGGAAATTAAAATCACCAAAGGCAAAGCTGCCAAATAGCCACCAAATCCCCAAAATAACCACTTATCTAATATTTTAAACCGAAACCATCCTTCAGGTAAAGGTAAGAAAGATTTAATCGACCCATACAAAACCAACAAAGCAGCTGCTGCTACTAAGAGATAATTAACAAAAACTAAAAAAGCCTTCGATCGCAAATCAAAATTTGTCGTATCAAGACCCAGCAATTTCAGCGTTATTGGTAACACCAAAACAGACACCAAAATTTGCATCAGAAAAAAGCCAGCAACAAACACCTGTAAAATAGTTTCCCCATCCCAAGGTGTTGACCAACTTAAATCTCCATTTCGCGCCAACAGAGAATCTTTACCTTTAATTGCTCTTTGAATTAACAAGAAAAGTAGTAATCCCACCCCAATTAAAAAACCTATTGTCGGTACAGCCCCCACAATTGCCAATTTTAAAACCGCCTGTTCTGCTATTTCTTGTTCCGCCGCTTTTAGTTGGGATAAAGCCTCTTCTCTTTGCTGTGTTGTATAAAGTTGAGATAAAGCTTGATAACGAAACCAACCATCTAAAGATTTTTTGATTGTCGCTTCAGAAGAAGGTAAAATTTGCGCTGGTTGATTCCACAAACCAAGCAAAATCTCCGCAGTTTTCCCAGATTGAGAATTAGAATTTTTTGCTTCTAATCTTTTAATTACTGATTGCCAAGTTTGAATGGCAATTTCGCTTTCTCCTTGTTTAGCCTGGAAAATTCCCAAACGCAAATCTACTTGATTAATGAAATCTTGTAACTGCGTAATAGTTGTTTCCAGTTGTTCAGTTTTAGCTGGCAAAAGTTCCGCTTGCGCCTTAGCTTTTGCTAAATTAGTTTCAGCTTGTTCTTTCGCTTCTTGATACTGCTTTTGGGCATTTTTCAAAGGTTCTATGCCAATTAAAGCATCCCGCAGAGATTTACTATTTGCTTCCTCTCCTGGTTCCCCTTGCCACTCGGTTGCGTGGAGTAGTAAATTAGTTTGGTATAGTTCCAAACGACTTTGGATCTGTGGCTGTTGCCAACTACCCAACAAAGATGGGCCAATGAAAAATACCAGTAAAAAAACCGTTAGAAAACCTAAAATTATCCTTTTGAGTGTCATTTAACTCTCCGCAATTTATCCTTACCATTAAAGCTTATTTGGTATCTAATGCAATACCGATCAGGTTTTGAGTAGGGGCGAAGCATTCGGGCAACAATTTATGACTCAAACCCTAGATTTTCTGCCCGAATGCTTCGCCCCTACAAAGGGGAAAATCGTTAACCGAGCAGTATTGGCATCTAATGAGTGTAGCTAGTTTAAACTTGACCAAAATAGAAAGTATCTGTATTAGGATCGATCGCAAATCGTATCCTCTCCAAAAATCCATTTAGCCCAATAAAAGAAGGAAAATCACCCCAATACTCCTCAACTTCCGGTACAAAAACTGTAGAGTCCACATCTAAACCTTCACCTTCTCTTGCTACTAATCTAATATTCAAACGAACAATAAACCCATCTAATCGCATACCTCTAATTAACATTGTCCTTCTTTCCAATGCAGCAGCGGGATTTACTCCTGCAATTCGGGCAATTTTTGGTGCCAAAATTACATAAGGTGCGCCTGTATCAACTACAGTTATAGTTTTAATACCTTGAATTTCCACTTGAAGTATAATTCGATTTGTGGTTTCCGTTGGCGTTGCAGGTCTATAAGAATAGGGAATAGCGCCTGTGGCAAAAAAAAACACCGTTAGAAAATAGTAGTAGCATTAGTAAATCGGTGTCACCAATATGCCTGTATTCTTAATTTCACCTATCTGTTTGATTATTTCATCTACATCATTCCCAGATGCTAAGAGTTTACCGTTTTTCAGTGCTACCCAACGTCCGCGATACTCAGCAATATTTTGCTTAATCCATTCGTGATCTGCTTGAATTTCAGGATGTCCTCCGCGATCGACCGTAGTTATCTTAGCAGGAGCTAAAATATAAGCATACTTTTGTAATTCTTTATGTTCTGGATAATGCTTAAGACCTTCAGTTGCTATTTGCCATGCTGCTTTCCAATCATAGCGATCTAATTCTCGATCGGCGGCGTTAATATATTCCTCAGGTGTGTTATACATCATGTTAATTTACTCATTTTCATCAGATTTTACAGTTACAGTTAATTTTAAGCCTAACTCTTCTAACCACAGACTTAAATTGTATATTTCGGCGCTACCTTCGGCGGATAAAATGCGATCGAGTTTTGCCAACTGCTGTTCATTACCAAGTGCTTCGGCTACATCTTGCAACGCCGCTTTGAGTAAATTTGGTTCGGGATCTTTTTCTTCTAAAATAGCTTCGATAAAACCAGCAGCATATTCAGGATTTTTCAGCCGTTCAATCAAAGATTCGTGATAACCTACACTTTTACCCATTTTCTCAACTCCGATAATTTGCCCAGTACATTTTAGCAATTGAAATATCTTGTTCTTGGGTAGCTTTATCTCCATCGCAAAGCAGAAGTACAATAGTAGATCCTAGCTGTCCAAAGTAAATTCTGTAGCCAGGGCCGTAGTCAATTATTAACTCAAAAACACCTTCACCGACAGAACGATAATCTCCTAAATTACCTTGTGTAACTCGCCTGAGTCTGGTATCAATCTTAATTTAAGCTTTCTGGTTACGCAGGGAATTAAACCACTCCTCAAAAGGAATTCTCCCATCAGGAGTGACCTAACATTGAATTTGTCTTGGTTGAGCTTCCATGATTTAGATTAGACATCTCCAATAACTCTTGTAGGGTAGGCATCCTGCCTGCCTTTCAGATTCTTTGTTGGAGAGGTCTATTGTAGTAGAGCATCGAAATGTCCAACCATGAGGTAAAATCTTCTTGGCACAATTATGCTCTGCCGCTCCCGCACCGAAAACCTTTGTGGAGGATAAACCCCTGTCAACTCGCGTTATCCTTGTCCGTCACGGGCAAAGCAGCTACAACAAAGAAAAAAGAATCCAAGGTCGCTTAGATGCGTCTATCTTAACGGAAGAAGGTCGTGCTACTGCCGTTCAAGTTGCTAGCGCCCTCAAAGGACTGAAATTTGCTGCAATTTATAGTAGTCCTTTACAACGTGCTAAAGAGACAGCATTAACTATTTTTTCCTGTTTAGAAACATCAGATCCAACTTCAGTAGAAGTCAAAGATAATTTAATGGAAATTCACTTACCTCTTTGGCAAGGAATGTTAAAGGAAGAGGTAAAAGAAAAGTTTCTCGAAGATTATAAATGTTGGAAGCATCGCCCTCATGAATTGAAAATGCTAGTACCAACAGAAACAGGCGAAAATGAAGAGTATTTCCCGGTACTAGCTTTATTTGAACAAGCTAAGTCATTCTGGGAAGAAATATTACCGCGCCATCAAGGGCAAACAATTATGATTGTGGCGCATAACGGAATTAATCGCTCTTTAATTTGTACAGCAACAGGCATTCCTCCAGCTTCCTATCACTCAATTCAACAATCGAATTGTGGCGTTAGCGTTTTGAATTTCCCTGATAATTTCTCCTTTGACGCAACCGGAGAAAATGCCAAAGGAGTTCAACAGGTACAACTCGAATCAATGAATGTGACTAGTCATTTGGGGGAAAGTTTACCTAAACCTCGCCCTAATCACAAAGGCCCCAGGTTATTATTAGTTAGACATGGGGAAACTGAGTGGAATCGTCAGAAAAGATTCCAAGGGCAAATAGATGTACCTTTGAATGATAATGGCAAAGAACAATCAAAAGCCGCAGCAGAATTTCTGAAAAATATCGAAATTGATTTGGCTATTAGTAGCCCAATGTTGCGCCCGAAAGAAACCGCCGAAATTATCTTAAAATATCACCCAGAAGTAACATTAGAATTGCTTCCTGAATTACAAGAAATTAGTCACGGACTTTGGGAAGGAAAGTACGAAAATGAGATTGAAGAAAGTTATCCAGGTTTGTTGAAAAAATGGCAGAATGAGCCAGAAACAGTACAAATGCCAGAAGGGGAAAACTTACAACAAGTTTGGGAAAGAGCGATCGCAGCATGGCAATCTATTATAGTTAAATATAGCCAACAACCAAAAACAATTTTAGTTGTTGCCCATGATGCAATAAATAAAGCCATTCTCGCCCATTTATTCAACTTAAGCCCCGAACATTTCTGGAACTTCAAACAAGGAAATTGTGCCGTCACCGTCATCGATTATCCTGATGGAATAGAAGCTTTACCAGTCCTGCAATCAATGAATATCACCTCTCACTTAGGCGGAGGCGTATTAGATAAAACCGCAGCTGGCGCATTGTAAAAAAGGCAGAAGGCAGAAGGCAGAAGGCAGAAGGAAAGAAAGGGAAAAAGGTTAAAGGGTATTAGTCATTTATCATTAGACCTCTTGCAAAAATAGACAATCTCTGTATTCATCTGTGTTTATCTGTGTTTATCTGTGGATATCTGTGGTAAAAAAACCAAGATTTCTGACTTTTGCAAGAAGTCTAATAACAAATGACCCATAACAAATGACAAATGAATGAATGAATTACTCCAACAAGTAAGAATCATAGACCCTATTTCCGGGACAGAAAGAACAGCTGATGTTTTAATCATGGATGGTTACATCAAAGCTGTAGAAAATCAGATTTATGAATTTCCTTCTGATGCCCAAGTGCGGAATTGTCACGATCTAATTTTAGCCCCCGGTTTAGTAGACCTTTACAGTCATTCCGGCGAACCAGGATTTGAGGAACGGGAAACTTTAGAATCATTACAAAAAGCTGCTATTTCTGGAGGTTTTACCCGCCTCGCCATTCTCCCCGATACTTCCCCGTCAGTAGATAACCCCGCTGCTGTCGCCAAACTGCAAAAAACCTCTCCCCAGTTGTTTCCTTGGGGCGCAATAACTCAAGGTGTGCAAGGTCAACAAATGACCGAAATGGTAGAATTAGCCGATGCGGGAGTGGTAGGTTTTGCTGATGGCAAACCTATTGTAAATTTGGCTTTATTGCGAAGAGTTTTGGAATATCTTCAACCTTTGGGTAAACCGATCGCACTATGGGCATCCTACCCCGAATTAGTCGGCAATGGCGTAATGCGGGAAGGTAAAGATTCCATTCGTTTGGGACTACCGGGAAACCCTATTATGGGAGAAACTTCCGCCCTCGCTGCTTTACTGGAAGTTGTCGCTGCTGTGGGTACGCCCGTTCACATTATGCGAGTTTCCACTGCCCGTAGTGTACAACTAATTGAGGATGCCCGATCGCGCAATTTGCCCATTACCGCTAGTACAACTTGGATGCACTTATTATTAGATACGGAAGCGATCGCAACTTACAACCCATCATTAAGAATAGAACCACCTTTAGGTACACCATCCGATCGTTTAGCCTTGCGAAAGGGAATCAAGCAGGGGATAATTGATGCGATCGCGATCGATCACACCCCTTACACTTATGAAGAGAAAACCGTCGCCTTTTCCGAAGCCCCTCCCGGCGCAATTGGTTTAGAATTAGCCTTACCCTTACTCTGGCAAAACTTAGTAACAACAGGCGAAATTTCCCCCGTAGAACTGTGGGGACTTTTGAGCACTCGCCCCGCCCAATGTTTGCAGCAAATTCCCCCAACAATTAACCCAGGTTCTCCTGCTGAATTAACTCTTTTTGCACCCCAAGAAACCTGGCAAGTAAATAGTAACAATCTCTCTTCTCTTGCTACAAATACCCCTTGGTTAGGCAAAGAATTAACCGGAAGAATTTTGCGAACTTGGTGTTAGGGGACTGGGGACTGGGGACTGGGGTTAGGGGAGTTTTAAGTTTTAAGTTTTGAGTTTTGAGTTTTGAGTTTTGAGTTAGGGAAACTTTGGGGAGTTTTAAGTTTTGAGTTTTGAGTTTTCCTTTCTGCCCCTGTGCCCCTGTGCCCCTGTGCCCCTGTGCCTTACTTAGCCATTGGATAGATGGGTTCGCGATCGATCCCGCCTATACTATTTAAAGGCCAAAAACGCACAGAAGCTTTACCAATAATGCGATCTCTTGGCACTAAACCCCAGCAACGACCATCATAACTATTGCGACGATTATCACCCAAAACTAAATAAGAATTAGGAGGCACAACTACTGGTTTTGCCAAATAGGGTGGTTTTCCTATAGGACAAACATCTGTTTCTGTTAGTTGCCCATTTACATAATTCTCTTGTAAAACATTACCGTTAATGTATACCTTGCCATTTTTGAGTTCTACTTTTTCCCCTGGTAAACCAACTACTCGTTTAATAAAGGCATCATGGAAGTTTTGTTCTTCTAGGGCTTTAGTAGGATTGAAAACAATAATATCGCCCCGCTTAGGAGAGCTAAAATTATAACTTAGCTTATCAACAATTAAGCGATCGTTGATTTGTAAAGTTTCTAACATCGAACCCGAAGGAATATAACGGGCTTCAGCAACAAAAGTACGAATCCCCAAAGCTAAAACACCACTTAGTAAAATGGTCTTCAATACCTCTAACCAGGCATTATCATATTTTTGTTGGAGATTTTTTTCAGGATTTTGATTCTGAACTTCAGTCATAGAGATTTAATCAATTAAGCGAACAGGAAGAAGAATTTGATCTGCAACAGAGCTATAGTCAGATATACTCTCAGAGTATGCGTTCTCTACAAAGTTTTACCTTCTACATCTACTTTAATTTAATTATTGCCATGTCTTCTGCTACTAACCTATTAATTCGACAAGCCAGAATACTTTTACCTACTGGAGAATTTCTGGTGGGAGATGTAAAAATCTCAGATGGGAAAATTGTCCAGGTTGCATCGGATCTTAGCACCAATATAGATGAAACTGCCGTTAAGATTATCGACGCGGCTGGTTTAACTTTGTTGCCGGGGGTAATTGACCCGCAAGTACACTTCCGCGAACCCGGACTAGAATACAAAGAAGATTTATTTACGGCTAGCTGTGCTTGTGCTAAGGGTGGGGTAACGTCGTTTCTGGAAATGCCCAACACTCGGCCTTTAACCACTACTCAGGCAACTTTGGATGATAAACTACAACGCGCCGCCCAGAAGTGCTTAGTTAATTATGGCTTTTTTATGGGGGCGACAGCAGAGAATTTACCAGATTTGTTGACAGCTAATCCGACTCCAGGGATTAAAATTTTTATGGGGTCAATGCACGGTCAGTTATTGGTAGACGAAGAAACAGCGTTAGAGGCGATTTTTGCTAAGGGAAAACGGTTAATTGCTGTTCATGCGGAAGATCAGGCGAGAATTAACCAAAGAAAACAAGAGTTTGCTGGTATAACCGATCCAGCTATTCATTCGCAAATCCAAGATAACCAAGCGGCGCTGTTAGCAACGCAGTTAGCTTTAAAACTTTCTAAAAAGTACGAGAGACGTTTACATATTTTGCATCTTTCCACTGGGGACGAAGCTTTATTGTTGCGTGAAGATAAACCCAGTTGGGTAACTGCTGAAGTCACGCCGCAACATTTAGTCCTTAATACGGAAGCTTATCAGCAAATCGGCACTTTAGCGCAGATGAATCCGCCTTTGCGATCGCCAAAAGACAACGAAATTCTCTGGCAAGCATTACGGGATGGCGTAATTGATTTTATCGCTACAGATCATGCCCCCCACACTTTAGAAGAAAAAGCCAAAGGCTACCCAAATACGCCATCTGGGATGCCAGGGGTGGAAACTTCTTTGCCAGTAATGTTAACTCAAGCGATGCAGGGAAAATGTACAATTGCCCAAGTTGCTAACTGGATGTCTACGGCTGTGGCTCAAGGTTATAAGATTCCTAATAAAGGTGCGATCGCTCCTGGTTACGATGCCGATTTAGTGTTGGTAGACTTAGATAATTATCGCCCTGTTTTGCGCGAAGAATTACAAACAAAGTGCGGTTGGAGTCCCTTTGAAGGTTGGCAGTTAACTGGATGGCCTGTTATCACTATTGTCGGCGGAAATGTAGTTTATGAACGAGGGAAATTATTTACAGAAATCCGAGGTAAAGCTTTAACATTTGATGCTTAATTAGCTCAAATTTAAGGTAAAATCTCCCAGAGTAATCAGTTTAGCTATCCGCCGATCGTCGGGAGTATAAATCAATTGGATTTGCAGGTAATTGTTCGGCATATAAGTCAACTTTTCTGCCCATTCAATTGCCACAATTCCCAAAGAAAACTCCCCACCTTCCCAGTAAGATTCTAAATTCAATGCTTCTACTTCTGGTGGTGACAAACGATACAAATCAAAATGATACAGAGGCAAACGTCCTTCGGGATACTCATTAATTAAAGTAAAAGTAGGACTAACTATGGGATCGGAAATTCCTAAACCTGCACCAATTCCTTGAACTAAAGTAGTTTTGCCAGCACCTAGATCGCCCGACAATAAAATTACAACACCAGCAGTAAGATTGCGCCCTAACTTAATTCCTAGCTGACGAGTTTCTGCGGCATTTGCTAGGAGAATTTCCTGTGATTTAAACATCATAACTTATGGAATCCCATAATTGATTCTGATTGAGCGCGACTATACCAACGGAGTAAAACCCTAGCTAATCGTGCGGAATCATGGCGAACTAAACCAGTTTTTTCGTCTTCATAGATAATGTTAGAGAGAACTATCCGCCGACCTAATAAATTGATCGCTTCTCTATCTAAGTAAACCGGGTGAGAATCTTCTTGGGCATAGCGAATTAAAGCTTTAGCCGAAGGAATTTTCCGCTGGACTAATACAGCATTAAATAGTTTTTTACCACAAGCTTTGTCGATCGCATTAATATGATCGGAAACCGTGTAACCTTGAGTTTCTCCTGGCTGAGTCATCATGTTACAAACATAGATGCGGGGAACTTTCCGTTGGGCGATCGCATCAGCAATTTCTGGTACTAATAAATTAGGAATAATGCTGGTATAAAGACTGCCCGGGCCAATAATAATATAATCAGCTTCTTTGATTGCCTGAACAGCCTTGGGTAAAGCCGGAGGATTAGCAGGGATACAGCCAATTTTGACTATTTTACCCATTGCTTCCGTAATATGAGACTCGCCCTCCACCCGTCGTCCATCTTCCAATTGAGCCCACAGACGAACATCAGAAAGTGTAGCAGGTAAAACGCGACCTCTTACTGCTAATACTTTAGAACTTGCGGCGATCGCCCGTTCCAAATCTCCGGTAATCTCACTCATCGCCGTCAAGAACAAATTACCAAAACTATGTCCCACCAAACCATCCCCAGCGCTGAAGCGATAGCGAAACAGTTCCGTTAACAACTTCTCCTCATCCGCCAAAGCAGTTAAGCAGTTGCGAATATCTCCCGGAGGTAACACCCCAATCTCGCGCCTTAACCGTCCAGAAGAACCCCCATCATCAGCTACCGTAACAATGGCAGTAATATTAGCGCTGTAAGCCTTTAAACCCCGCAATAAAGTCGAAAGTCCCGTACCACCGCCAATCGCCACAATTTTCGGCCCGCGATTCAACTTCCGGTGGGTAAGCAACACATCAATTAGTTCTTCATCTCCACTCGGCTTCAGGACTTCCGTAATCGAATTTAAACTACGAGTATGACCCCAAAAAATCAACAACAAACCGCCACCAATCACCAATGGCCCACTAATGTAATTGGGAACGATCGTGGTAATCTTCTCTAAAACATCGTTAACTAGTTGAATCAAGCGGTTAATGGGAGTCAGCTTCACCCAAATTGCCAAACCCAAAGTTGTTAGTAAAACACCACCAGCACTAATTAATAACCAGCGTTTCACCAACAAGCCAGGAGCCAACCATTTAAACCACCTGTTAAACCGCCTGTTAAACCGCTCAGGTGTGCGACTGCGGGATTCATTCGACAGGAAAAGCAGTGCTTGTTTGAATAAACCGATTGACATGACTGATTCAGAAATAAGGAATTAGGAAATGTGTGTCAGACGAGTGTATAGTAAAAATCTTTGGCTTTTATGTGAAAATATTTCGCGGCTCCAATAGATTTGTCTAGGTACTTGTACCAGAAAAGTCCCCTATTAAGCAACTGTTAACCCCTATACAATTGGGGCAAGTAGCTACCCAGTTCAACAAGTTCTGTAGTTATATCCTGAAAATGAATATGCTTGGCATACAGTATTTCATGATTTTAGGAATTCTAATATAAAATTTTTGTTTATTTATTTAAAAATAGGATAAAGTTTTTGTATGCAGCAGAGAATTTTAGGATTAGATCCGGGATTAGCGGTAGTAGGATTTGGGCTAATTGTTTGTGAAAATTCTTGGCAAGTTCCCGCAAAGTTAGTAGATTTTGGGGTAATTAAAACTTCAGCCAAGACTCCGATCGGGGAAAGGCTATGTACAATTTATGAAGATTTAAATACGATTATTAAAGAGCTAGAACCAGATTTAGTTGCTATAGAAAAACTATTTTTTTATCGCATGGGAAATACGATCGCAGTCGCCCAAGCCAGAGGAGTACTAACTTTGGTATTAGCACAACATAAATTACCCACAGTTGAATTCACCCCCGCAGAAGTTAAACAAGCATTAACCGGAATGGGAAATGCAGATAAACTTGATGTCCAGCAAGCAGTAGCGAGGGAATTGAATTTAGATTACATTCCCAAACCCGATGATGCCGCTGATGGACTAGCTTTAGCGATTACAGCCTGGTTTAACGGAGAATAAAGTGTTGAGTGTTGAGTGTTGAGTGTTGAGTTTTAAGTTACGCAAAAAGTTCTGAGTTTTAAGTTGTCTGTTTGAACCCCTCTGCCCCTGGAGCCCCTCTGCTCCTGGAGCCCCCCTGCTGCCTCAACAAGTAATTTAAATGGTTAACAGATTAGACAACGGGTGCGACAGGACTCGAACCTGTGACTCGCAGCTTAGAAGGCTGCTACTCTATCCAGCTGAGTTACGCACCCAAGTATACGTTTGCTTATATTATCAAAATTTGTGGGCTTTTGTCTGGTCGAAACCGAAAATTTAGTGAAAATTCGGAGATGTTAGCAGGGTAAATAGAGTTATTGGGCATAATAAGCAAGAGATAGTCAAAATCATCTAGACTGTCATCACAAAGCAAGTAAGAATTAAAGATCTTAAGAACTAGAGGCAGGGATACTTGCACTTCTGGTTTTGAGGGGGAAAGGCGCAAGAGTCTATCTGTGGCACCGAAAAGTGTTAGATAGGATAGTGTGTAAGTTGCGATCGCTGCTTGAGCCGCACCTGTAACACCAGCATTCTGCATTTAAAGCTAGTCTCTGGGAGGTTACGGTTCTCACTTGCTGCACCCCCGGTTCTGACAGGAGTCAATCGCCAGTGTCATGTTTATTTTGAAACGGCAGGATGTTGAAATATCTAGCATTCAGCACCCCAAACGGGATCAGCCAATACCGATTCTTAATTACCAAGGGCAAACCTTTCGCCTAATCAGTGTGTTTAGAGCCAACCAAGAGGAAGAAGCCAAAGCCTTTTGGCGGGATCTAACAGATAACCGAGGTAAAGCCTGTGTATTATTGGAAGAACCGGAAAGATTCAGTGTTTGGGGCAAAATTCGCCTAGATCAGCTAGGCAGCGATGGTGCTGGTGATGCTAAAACGACGACCCTTACCCAAGCTTGTCTTTTGCTGCTCCAAGCAGTAAGTATAGACATTGAGGATATTTTAGGTAACAAGCAAGCGGGATTATTTGAAAAAAATCTCATTGAAGTTTTCCAGCAGTGGCGCTTCCCCCAGACTGAATCAGCAGCAGCAGTAAAGAACTTGCTGTCAATTGATCCGTTGAGTACTAACCAACTTCCCGCTTGGGAAGAACATCATCTGATTACCCTGTTGCGAGAATTGCATCGTCTTGGTAAAGAATGTTTTGGGAATAACAGCTTTGTGAGTCGCGCAATGGATGCCCTAGAAGACCTGCAACCTCCAGAGCGCAGCCTGTTTGTCAGTTGGCTGAATCAAACTCCGGTTGTAGGTAAATTGTGGCAATAGCTGATGAAATGCTCCATCAAAGTTACTATGACTTATGTGGGCATTAATCAATATGCTGTTTAGTAGTAGTCTGTTGAGTGCAATAGCTCTCAAAGTTTATTCAGGTTGTGCTTTCCATTCCCCAGCTATTTTGTGAACCGCTATGAGCAACATTTCGGATAAATCATCTAGTCCTAAACCCCTGTTCTCAGTGAAAACGATCGTCATCGCTGGCATTGTTTGGGCTGTTCTGGCGCTGTTGTTCTTTTTACTGTTTAGCATTACACCACCAGGGGAGGAGCGTCCGAAATGGTATTTAATCGGCACTTATATTTTTGAACAGGCGGCTTTCCTCTTTGCAGCTATACTCTGCTTTAGAAATTGGCGCAGTCCTCAAATTGTCAGTGGTCGTCAAGTCTGGCTGGGAATAGGTTTGGGGATGCTGTTCTATTTTTTGGGCAACTTTTTATTTGGTTTTTGGGAATTAGTTTGGCAACTTGAACCAGATGTCTCTTTGGGAGATCTGTTTTTTATCGGTACTTATATTGCTCTGGCTTGGGGCATGATCCAAGCAGTAGTGGCTCGCAGGTTGAATTTGGAGAAATGGCAATGGGGAATAGTGGTGGCGATCGCTTGTATTGGTATAGCCTTAGCTTATTGGGTGACTACCTTGGGTAACACATCTGCTCAAGCCGAATTCCTACCATCTAGCAATAACGTCGCTTTGGTTGCTCAAGCTTCTCCTTCGCCAGCGGCTGCACCACCCGCTGCTAAACCCCCAGCTGCCAAAACCCCAGAGGCTAAACCAACTCCCCCACCAGCCACAAACGTCACGCCAGCTGGAGCACCAAAACCAGTTGCCAAGCCTACTGTGGCACCAGCAGCAGTTCCAGAAGCAACTACATCAGCACCAGCTTGGATTGTCGCGATCGATGAACAACTTAAACCTTTTGCTACGCCAGTCGGTCTATTTTATGTAGTGGCAGATGTCCTGCTATTAATCATTGCCACAATGCTACTATTAGCTTTCTGGGGAGGACGTTTTTCTCAGTCTTGGCGGATGATTGCGGCGGCTGCTTTATCTCTGTACATTGCAGATATGTGGTTTAAATGGGCAGAAAAACAACCAGATTATCAAAGTGGTTCTCTGCCAGAGGTTTTTTGGGTGTTCAGTGGAGTGTTGTTTGCAATTGGCGCTGCCTTAGAATATGACACATCGACATCAAGCCGTTCTCGGCGTTCTGGGGCGCGTAAAAGGGGTTAGGGGAAGTAAACTATAATGGCTAAAAAATTAACTCAAAAAGATAAGTCGGAAATTCTTAAGTTGTATTACAACCCGGAGGAGACAACTTCTACTCTGGCGGTACGCTATGGTGTTAGTCACTCCACAATTAGTCGGTTGCTGAAAAGTACTTTGTTGCCTGATGAATATGAAGTTTTGATCCAACAAAAGCGATCGTCTCGCGGACAAAATGTTGCTGATGTTCCTGAACCGGAAGTAGTAGAAGAACCCACGCCGGAAAAACCGAAACCAGTACTACCTCAACCAAAAAAGGTTGTTAAAGAAAAAGAACCAGAAGAACTAGAAGAACCAGAAGTTTCTCCAGAAGTAGAGGTAAGTTCTGCCAGACGTTCTAGAAAACGTTCTTCTGCTGTTGCTTCACCAGTGCATGAAGTGGAAGAAGAATTGGCAAATAAACCTGCTCCTCCACAAGTGGAATTCTCCGAAGATCCGCCAGAAGTACAGACAAATGATGAATTGCTTGATGAAGCATACAATGCTGATGTCAGCACTATTAGGGAAATGTTGGGTGAAGATTTGCTCGATGGCGAAGAAGATTTGGATGATGAAGATGATGATGATTTAGATGATGATGAAGATGATGATGATTTAGATGATGATGAAGTGCTACTAACTCCGAGAAGAAGAGTGCAGATTGGCGCTTTGATTCAGGTTTTACCACTCTCGGAAGCTTCTTTCCCTAGACCATGTTACTTGGTGGTCGATCGGGCAGCAGAATTAATTACCAGACCTTTAAGGGATTTTGGTGATTTGGGTCAAATTCCTAAAGACGAAATTCAACAAAGAACTCTGCCTGTGTTCGATAATCATCGCATCGCTAGACGTTTTTCTAACCGGAATCAACGGGTGATTAAGGTTCCTGATGGTAGAATGCTGCAAAAAGCTAGCCCTTATTTGAAAGCGAAAGGAATTACCCGCTTGCTCATAGATGGGCAAGTTTATTCTTTGTCGCCAAATTAAATTTAAATCTGAGCTTTTTCTGGAATTAAGCTGCTTTGGAGAAGTTTGGTTCTCACACAAAGCAGCTTAGTTTTTGTTAATAATAAATGAAATTATGAAAATATTTGTAACGCTAGGTGGTTTGGCGGACAACAAAGGAAAAATTACATAGTAAAATTTTAATTAAAATCCAAGTATTTAATCGTATTAGTTTTGTCTTTTTAATTTTGGATAAAGCTGAATTGTAGTTGTGCAAAGCATTTTAAATTATCAAAAACTAATTTACGGTTTTCCTGTTCGATGCTCTTTTAGTTGGTGTAATTTGTTTGACTTTTGTTGGTAGTTGAGAATTGAAGAGGATTCCATAGTTAAAGAGAAAGGGGCAGAATCATTATGGAAGTTAGTACTTTATTAGAGCTTTATGAACAAGGAAAAAGAAATTTTGCCGGAATAGATTTAAGCGGCACTAATTTGACGAAAGTTAATTTAAAGGGGGTAAATTTATCGGGAGCAAATCTAAGAGGGGCGAATCTGGCTCATGCTTTGCTGGATAAATCAGATTTGAGTGGTGCTTTGTTAAATTGGGCAAATTTGAAGTTTGCTAAATTGGGTGAAGCTAAGTTAGTTGATGCTGATTTAACTAAAGCGGAGTTGAGAGGTGCTTTTTTGGTAAAGTCTAAGTTACCAGGGGCAAAGTTGAGTGGTGCTAATTTGAAGGGGGCTAATTTCCGATCGGTAAATATGTGGGGCGCAAATCTTTGTGGCGCTAATTTGCAAGGAATTAATTTGCGAGGTGCTAATTTAAGTGGTGCTAATTTAAATTGGGTGAATTTTGAAGCTGCAAGATTAATCGGCGCAATGCTTTATGGTTCTTCTTTTAGTGGGATTAATTTCCAAAAAGCATTTTTGAATGGTTTAGATTTGAGTGGAGTAGATTTGGCTACTATTAATTTAAGTGGTGCTAAATTAATCGGGACAAATTTAGAAGGGGCGAATTTAATTGGGGCAAATTTAAGCACAGCAATTTTGCGGAATGCCAATTTAGCAGGAGCAGATTTAACGGGAGCAAATTTAGTTGGAGCTTGTTTAGAAAAGGCAAATTTAACTTGGGCAAGGTTGAATCAAGCTGATTTAACGGATGCTGATTTAACGGATACAACGCTGACAGGTACAAATCTTGAACATTGTAGGCCCAAATGTGCGTTTACACCCCAAAAAAAAACTAAATTCTATTTCGCTTTACCCCAAACTGCGCTACATTTTGAAGCAGCAGAATTAAGGGTTGCAGGTAATGAGTGAGAGTTCAGAAATTCAATATGGTGTAGTGTTGGTAACAGCACCTTCCCAAGCTGAAGCGGAAGAGATAGCCCAAAGTTTAGTAGAGTCTAAACTCGCCGCTTGTGTCAGTTTGGTGCCAATTAAATCCATTTACACTTGGCAAGGTGAGTTGTATAAAGAGGAAGAATGGCAACTTTTAATTAAAACTGATTTGGCAAAGTTTGAAAGTTTGGCGGCGAAGGTGAAAGAGTTACATTCTTACGAAGTTCCTGAAATTATTGCTTTACCTTTGCTTGCTGGGTATCCGCCTTATTTAGCTTGGATTTCGGAAAATGTCCATTAGTTTTTTTATTAAACCGCAGAGGCGCAGAGGACACAGAGAAGAGAAGGAGAAAAATTAGCTGTGTTGTTGAAGTTTTTATGTGATGAAGATTTCTGAGTCAGAAATTGAAATTCGCTTAGTTGCTAATGAAGTTGAACTAAGTCAGATGTTCTATGTGCGCTGGCTGGTGTTAAGAAAGCCTTTGGGAATGGCGTTAGGTACTGAGCAGGATCAATATGAAGGGAATTCTTTTCAGTTAGTTGCGGTTTTTGGCGATCGCATTATTGGTTCAGCTAGACTGCGAAAAGAATCAGAAAACTTGGGAATTATTTCTTTTGTCGTTGTTTTACCAGAATTCCGTAATCAAGGTATCGGAACAAAACTAATAGAAAAGTTAATCGAAAAAGCACAGCAAGAAAATTTGCACGTTGTGAGATTAAAATCACGAATTACAGCAATAGACTTTTATAAAAAAATCGGTTTTTCTGAACAAGGTGAACTATTTGAATTTCTGACAATTCCACATATAACTATGGAAATAAAGCTTTAATAGCTAAATGATGTAAATTAATTTCACTATACTATTTATATTAGTATCACTGAAAAGGAGTTCTACCATGAGTTATGCTAAAGCTCAGGGAGTGCGTTGGACTACCGCAGATATAGAGCTTTTACCGGAAAATGAAGGTACGCGCTACGAAGTTGTGAATGGGGATTTGTTTATGACGAGAGCGCCTCACTGGAAACATCAACGTACTTGTTTTAATGTTTGTCAAGAACTTGAATCTTGGTCGCGTTCTAGTGGTTTAGGGCAGGCGACTATCACTGCTGGGGTGCTTTTTGGTGAGTCAGATGATGTGATTCCTGATGTGGTTTGGGCGAGTAATGAAAGATTAGATTTACTATTAGATGATGCGGGACATTTGACTGGTGCGCCTGAGTTGGTGGTAGAGGTTTTATCTGCTGGTAATGAGAATGTGAGGCGAGATAGAGAAGCAAAATTGAAACTTTATTCTTCGCGGGGAGTTGAAGAGTATTGGATTGCTGATTGGCGGTTGAAAAAAATTGAAGTTTATCGCAGAGAAAATGCGCGGTTGGTGTTAGTGGCGACGTTGATTAATGATGATGAATTAACTTCGCCTTTGTTGCCTAGTTTTAGTTGTATTGTGTCGAAGTTTTTTGTTTAGTACTGGGTAAATATCTTGGCTGGAAGCTTTTATAAAAAAAGTATTTAACACGAGGAATAGAAAATGGGACGTTACGATAATCTCAGAAAAATAGAGCAATTAGATCCTATTAAGGATCATTCAGAAATTGTGAAAATTATGGTTAGTTATGAGTTTCCTTGGGACTTTCAGCGAAGTTACATTGAATTAGGTTTAGCTAAGGCGTTTGCTAGTCCCAGAATAGCTAGTTTAGTGGCAAAGCGAGGTTACACACAGGCACATACTCAGAAGCGTTATGATGATAGCTCAATTATGATGTTTGAGATGATCAAGCATGGCTATGATAGCGAACAAGGTCGTGCTTGCATTGAACGAATGAATTACATTCACGGTCATTTTAAGATCAATAATCAAGATTTTATTTATAGTACTGCTGCTTTAATCGTAGAACCTATTCACTGGAACGATCGCTTTGGCTGGCGAAGAATGTCAGAAAAGGAACGCTGTGCATGGCTGAACTTTTGGCTGGAGATTGGTAAACGAATGAAGATTAAAGATTTACCTGATTCTTTAGAAGAAATAGCTCGTTTTAAGCAGGAATATGAGGATAAGTTTGTTTATAATTCTCCGGCTACTAAAGAATTGTATCACTTGTTTGTTGGCTTAATTTCTAGTTGGTTTCCCTTGGTTCCTAGAGGGTTGGTTGAGTTAGTATTTCGTTGTATTTTAGATGAGCGATCGCTAAAAGCTTTTGAATTAGAAACGCCTCCAGTTGCAATCAAAAACTTTGTCGAATTTTGTTTGCACACACGCGCTTGGGTGTTGAGTTTTTTACCTGCACGCACTAAGTCTGGTTTATTTGTCGATCGTCCTTCTCGTTCTTATCCTGCTAATAATTATGATGTGGCAAAATTGGGGCCAAGTGATGAGAATTTGAAGAAGAAGATTTCTGGTTGAGTTTTAGAGAAGGTAGGTGTGGAGGGTGCGATCGCATTTGGGCTAAAACTACCAGTCTTCCATTGCCTTCAATAGTTCCTCAATAGCAGTATTTATATCAACTTTAACTTGGGGTATGTACTGTTTCCACCGCCATTCAAGAGCATCTTTTTTCGGATGGAAATCTTTATTCTTAGGCAGCCTCAAAAGTTGTTTGTCAAAGTCTTTGTAAGCAGGTAATAAGCTAGAGGCAAAATGCACAGTCATTGTCTCTGGGTTAATCGCAACTAGGTAGAGATCAAAGAGAGTGTGAATATCTGCACGTAGTAACAAACCATTTGAAGGGTGATTGTTTTCTGTTTCAGAATAAGGAATAATGTGGGCTGCTTCTAATGCCTCTTTTACATGGCATCCACTAATAGCGCAGCAATTTTCGTAAGCTTCAAGTAAATTCTGGCGAAACTTTGTTTGTCCTTGTCTTCGAGCAATAGATTCGATGATTCGGAATCTAGCTTCCTCTATACTTTTTGGGTAGTAATATCCCTCAGTATCAAGATAATTTTGAGCTTCGGCAATATTACTAATTTTTGTAAGAATAGTTTGCTGATTTGGATCTAATATTTTCTGATTTTCTTCTGAATTAATTATTTCTAAGTATGTATTTGCAATCAATTTTTTCTCAGGCTTCCCAGCTTTTCTTTGACGGGTAAATGGAATAATGTATTGATGCTTTTCTAGGGTCTCATGGAGATTTTCACCCGATGTCAATTCAACACACTGAAGAGTAGCTTCTTGAAAATTAGCTCCTTGCATTTTTTCTAAAGACGGTAATCTAGTTTCGTGGAGTTTAGCTCCTTGAAAATTAGCTCCTTGAAGATTAGCTCCTGTTAGATTTGCCCCTGCCAGATCTGCCCATTGAAGATTTGCCTTTTCAAGATTAGCACTAGTCAAGTTTGCTCCTCGAAGGTTTGCCTGCTTAAGATTTGCATCTTGAAGGTTTGAACAAGTGAAGTTTGCTCCCTGAAGGTTTGCCTGCTGGAGATTTGCCTTTTTCAGATTTGCCTCTTGCAGGTTTACAATTTCTCGATAATAATAATCATTGTTCCATAGAATAGCTCCTTGAAGATTTGCCTCTTGTAAGTTAGCGCTACATAGGTTTACCCCTAAAAAAGAAGAATAGCTCAAATTTGCATTTTTTAAATTTGCTCTTCGGAAATCTGCCTCTTTGACAACTCTATGTATAAAATTCACATTCCTTAAGTCTCTATTCTGAAAATTTCGATTTTCCTCCTCATAAGAGAGCCAAAATTCATCATTCTTTATTTTTTTGTTCGTCATAGCTTCTCCTTTAGACTCCAAAAAATGATCGCTCCTTTTCAACTTTAGCTAATTTTGGGAGTGCGTTCACGAAGTGTGCGCGTAGCGCGTATCGCTCTCTCTGGAATTCAACTAGTTAGAAAAGTGCGATCGCGCAAATTGCCTAACAACCTATCCAATATACTGTTTGACAAATTCTTCTGGCGTTAAGCACTCAAAATCCCCTGTCTGCTTAACCAAAGCACCAATTAACTTATGATTAGCAGAAATAAAACATTCTGCTTTACCAGTTTTAGCAGTTAAGTAAACGCCTACATCTTCACGGGGAATTACTCCCAACGCTTGCACCCTAGAAAACTCATCCCAGTCAAGTAGTACATAACAAATATTGAGATTCTGCCAAATTCTCCCTAATAATTCACCTCCCCAATCTTTATTCTGTAACCGTTTTGCTACTCGCAATATTTGAGCAAACAATTCTTCAGAAACCACTACCTCAACTGCACTTATCTTTTTTTCTCTAAATCCGATCCATTCTAATAACTGACTTTCGTAGCTAGAGCGATCGGCAGCACCAATAATGTAAACATTAGTATCTAAAAATATGCGTGAAGGAGTAACACTCATCAGTTACCTTTATGAATTATAGTGATATTAATTCACAGATTATTTTGACGTTCAGTAGCTATTTCCCGTTTAATTTCTTGCACCAAATTGACAATCTTTTCGTGTGAATCATAACCTGCTTCTCTCAGTGCTTCCTGAAACTGCTTTTGCAAATCATCAAAAGGCATAAGTTCACGTTGAGAATATTCACGCATCCCAAGTAATTCTTCAAAAGCATCGACACCTAACAACACTGCTTTTGCCTTTCCATCAGCTGTTAAAATAATCAGTTCACCTGTGTTGGTAGCACGATTCACAAGTTCAGTGAGTTGTTGGTTAGCATCTACAATTTTTACAGTGTTCATTTATATTTATAAAGCTTTGAAAACACCAAATAAATTAGTTAATTTTAAGATAGCACAAAACGGATTTTCTGGTTGAGTCAGGGTAAGAGGCGATCGCTCCCTCTCAAAGCTAATTTTGGGAGTGCGTTCACGAAGTGTGCGCGTAGCGCGGATCGCAAAATTAACAACCTCAATCAAGTTTCAATTGCAGGATTCTCCAATAAAACATTACATTGTCTTGCTGCTTCAGCGAGCCTATTATCAATAGTAGCCAGAAGTAATCCTTCCCTAATTGCTAATTCCAAATAAGCCGCATCATAAGCAGCCAGATTATACTGACGAGACAATGCTAAAGTAGCATCAAGTGATTGTTGAGAACTATCAGTATCAACAACAATCCTTAAAGCTCTTAACCTAGTTAATGCTTCAGTTGTGTTAGCCTGTGTTATCCGTCCTCGACGTTCAGCAACTAGCAAAACGTTAACAATTTCTAGCCAAAAAACACCAGGAACAACAGCTTCATTTTCTGACATAAAAGCCCAAATAGCGTTGGCGTATGGATTATCTTCATCAGCCATACACCAACTAATAGCAACTGAACAATCAAGCACAAACTGCATTAAAATCTCCTACCCTCTTCTCGCATTTCTCGAATAGACATTCCAGTAGATGAAATTTTTTTAATTTCTTTCAGTTCGGCTAGCTTTTGTAATGCTTTTTCTCTATCTATTGGTGGAAGTTCGCTGATATCCTGTCCCGCATGATATGCGATTTGCTGACGCATTTTTTCAGCTTTTTTGAGGATAATTTCCTCTTTTGATAAAGTAGATGAGGCTGCTGTTTCCAGGATGTGCTTTAATTCTGCTTGGAGCGATCGCCCATTCCTCTGGGCAAGCATTTGTAATTTCTCAATAACCTCTGAATCTAAATCTTCAATAATAACTTGCGCCATTGTTTTTTCCTCAATATTATTCTGAAAAATAACCAGCTTTGAGACGGTTAATAATCAGGATTTGTTTGTGCATTATTTTAAGGCAAAGGTGGAACGGAAAAGTTAGTAAATAACTGCACGTTATAAGGTGCATTGGTGAGAGTATTTACTAATCTTTGATCTAATGTGAGTAAAGGGGCGCTGACTCGGTGAGAAAGCGCAACATAAGAAGCATCATAAGCAGAAATTCCGTAAGCTATGGCAATATTAACGGCTTCTTCCATTAACTCAACCATAGAAACAACTCGGAAAGATAAGCTTTTGAGAGTAGCTAAGTCTGCTTGAACTTCCACAGCCGTATACATTCCAGCGCGGACGTATTTCCAGAAAATGTTGCTGACTTCAATATAAAACAGGTCTGGAATATAGATTTCTGTGTTCGAGATGTTCGAGTGTGCCAGAAGTTGATTAACTTTCGGAGTCAGCGGATCGGCAATAAATTGCTTGATGCCGACGTTGGCATCGATAACACACTGTAAAGGGTTGCTCATCTTTCTCGATCCTCGCGAATGAGTTCGGTACTGTCGGGTAGTCCGAAGTCTGCTGGGTTAAGACGACGGCGTTTGTCAAGATCGGCAAGAATTTGCGGGACTGCTTTGCGGCGTTCTTCCCAGGTGGGATCTGTTTCGGGAGAGATGAGAAATTTTAGGGGAAGTTGGGGTTTTTGGATGGCTTCTTTTAATAGGTTGATGATTTGTTCGTTGATGGTTTGATTGTTTTGGCTGGCAAGTTGTTGCAGTTGTGCCATTAAGTCATCGGGTAGGTTTTCGATGGTGAGTGTTGCCATAATTTACCTCTACTGTTGCTTACGGTTACTCAACGAGTTACCAGCAATTTTAGCCTGGTAACTTCCAGGGTAACTTCTCATGGTTTAATGGATTGGGTAGGTAAAGGTGATTCGCTAAAACCTTGATTTTGAAAAAAGGTACACAGTTAGGTAAAGGATCTGATTGGGAAAGTATGGTAAAAAGATCTGATGGATTGTATTTTAGCCATAATTACTTTTTAGAATATTGGTTATTAAGGTTAAAGGATAATGCTAAAGAGATATTAGAAAATATAGGAAGAGATAAATATGTTTTACTAAGTGTAATTGATGAAAATGATCCAATACAGTTTGCTCCAATAGAAATATTAGACAAAACTACACGATGGAAGTACCCTGACGATATAGCTGTACATAAAAAAGAAATAGATGTATTAGTTAGTCTTTATAGAGATAGTAGTATGTTCCAACTAGGCTTTTTAGTATATTTTTTTAATGGACATGATATAGGTGATATTGTTTTTGGTAATACAGATGAAACATTAGATCCTATGAGGTTGTATAAATTTAAACATAGTGGGATTAGACATTTTCTCGATTTGTAATAAAGGAGTTTTAACAATGGGAGAATCAGAAGAATGCTTGCTTAGTGTTCGCTATTCCAGAGTTACTGGAGAAGAGTTGTAGAAAATTTAAAAGCCGATAGTGGGATTTGAACCCACGACCAACTGATTACGAATCAGCTACTCTACCACTGAGCTATATCGGCACAATTATTAATTATATCACAACTTACCGAAAATTTACATCGATAATCTTAACTGGGAACCGTTGGGAGTTTTGTTGACTTCGATTCGCGCTTGGAAGGCTTCTTTGAAGTATGGCATGTGGGTGACGGTGAGGATGCAGGCGAAGTCGTTGGCGATCGCATTTATCGCTGCAATTAGGCGATCGCACCCTTCCTGATCCTGTGTTCCAAAACCTTCGTCTACAATCAGCATTTGTAAGGCTGTTCCTGCACGTTGCGCTAACAGTCTTGCTAATGCTAAACGAATGGAAAAGTTAATCCGAAATGCTTCGCCACCGGAATATGTTTCGTAAGCACGAGTACCCCGCGCATCTGCTATTAAAATATCCAGGGTATCAATCATTTTGACTTCTTTTTTACTTGATGTTCTACCGCTTTTTCCTGCTCTTTGGGTGACGAATTGAACGTGCAATTGATTCCCTGTAAGTCTCGCCAATAAAGAGTTTGTTTCGGCTTCTAATTGCGGTAAAATGTTCTCAATCATGTAAGCTTGAATGCCTTTTTTACCGAAGGCTTCTGCTAAAGAGCTATGTACTTTGTATTGACGTTTCGCTTGTTGTAATTGGTAATTTTGCGCTTGATATTGTTGATTTAGGGCTTCTAAATGCTGTAATTGTTGTTGCAAACTTCCCATTTGACGCAACTGTTCTTCTAATTGCAATTTTCGCCATTGCATCTGCTGTTCTATGGTTTGAATTTCATTGATTGTGTTGGGAATTTGCTCTAATTGTTTGATGATATTGTTAATTTGTAAGTTAGCAGTTTCTACGTCTTGCGATCGCACTTCCAACACACCCGCTAACTCTTGACAGCGTTGGCGAATTTGCGGATATTGTTGTTGAGCCGCAATCAATTGTTGATAGCGCATTTCCCAATTCCGCGCTTGACGCACCGCAGTTCTTACAGAGTTGTACTCGCTTTCTTTATAAGCAATTTCGGCGATTTTCTGGTTAATTGCCGCAATTTGACGCGATAATTCGGAATCAGTTTGCTGTTGCTCAATTTGGCTTTGAATTTCTGCGATTTCGGCGTGAAGTTCAGGTCTTCTGGCGGTAATTTGCGTTTGACGACGTTGCGCTTCTTTGATTCTATCTTGCTTAATTTCCGCCCAGCGCCATCTTTCGACTTCATTTCGGGCTAAAGCGTGGTTTTTCTCATCGTAGCTCAAGTTTTGTAACTCTTGCTCTAGTTGGCGGAGTTCTTGCTGGACTTCTGTGGCATAATTTCCAGTGGCTAGCGATCGCTCAAGTTGCTCAACTTCCGCCCTCATTTGTTGCAAACGTTGTTGTACGTCGCCTGTCGCCTGAAGTTGGGCTTGCAATTCTCCCCTTTGTTCCCGTAAATTATCATAAGGAGCTAATTCTTGGGATAATTGGCGATATTCTCCGCGAAGTACCTGGATTTCTCGTTCGCAGACTGCCAATTGCTCTCGGATTACCCAAAACTCTTGCTGGATTTCCTGGTGTTCGTTTTGAGTTTTGTGTACGACTCGATTCCAGTGGTGTTCGTCGAGGGGGCGATCGCACAATGGGCAAATTGCGTCAGGATTTTGCAACATATCGATTTTTTGCTGCAATTCTCCGAGTTTTTGCTCACATACCCGTTGATTTTCTTGCAGACGCTCCATAAAGCTGCGTCTTTCTAAACCTTTCTCCTGCACTCGCTGTTGGTAAACCCGCTTTTTCTCCAACTGATCGATTTGCGTCGCCACTTCCATGACTGCTTGTTGCAGTTTTGGTTGACGTTGCTGCTGTGCTTGCAATTGGTAAGCGGAAGCGGAGATTTCCTCTAACCTGGCACTGAGTTTAGCATGAGTGCGATCGATCTGGTTTTGCAACTGTTGACGACGCTGTAACAAAGGACTAACTTGCAATTGCAATTCATCCAATTGATTTAAGCGAATTCGTGCTTGTTGTAATTTCGCTAAAGCTGCTTCAACTTCGCCAGTTTGATTTAAAATTTGTTGGTTTTGTTGTTCCTGTTTATCTAACTCTTGTAACTGCGTTTGTATCTGACGCAATTGCAGATTTAACTCGTTAATTACCCCGGTTTGTTGTTCTTGTAATTTGCGCTTTTGTTCAACTGCTTTTTGATGGGCTTGAAATTTTCCAGCTAAAGCTTCTTCCTGAGATTGTAAGTTTTGAAAATGAGCATAACCAGCAGTTATTTCTGCTTCCTGACTCAGGAGATTTTCTAATTCTTGTTGTTGCTGTTGACTACTCGCCAAATCTTGCTGGAGTCGTTCAATATCTCCCCGGAGATTCTGATATTGTTGTTGTTGCCAAGTTAGCTGTTGTTCCCAAGTTTGGCGCTGATGTTGTAGAGCTTGTAACCTTTGCAATTCATGATTATCAGCAGCTTGGGCTTGTTGGAGAGTGTTGATTTGAGCTTCTACGATCGCTTGTTCTTGAGCAATGACATCTCGCTGCTGTAACTGAATTTTAATTCTATCTAAATCCTGCTGAATTTGATCTGCTTGTCCTTTAAATTGACGGGATAAATCTTTGGCTTTTTCCGCTAATTCTTCATATTGACTAAGTTTCAACAAATCTGCTAAAATTTGCTTGCGTTCAGTGGGTTTTCTGAGCATGAATTCATCGGCTCGACCTTGACGCAAATAAGCGGAATTAATAAAAGTATCGTAATCTAATCTCAGGTGTTCGGAAATTAATTGCTGAGTTGAACGCATTCCCCGTTCGGTTAAAGCGCGATAACCTGTAGGGGTTTGTACCTGAAATTCTAAAGTTGCGCCTCCGCCTCGACGACGCGATCGCAAAACGCGATAAACTGCTTGTTGATGTTCAAAAACGAAAATCACATGAACCTCATCCGCGCCAGAGTGGATGACATCATCTTCAGTCGCCGCCCGACTTTCGCCCCAAATCGCCCAAGTGATAGCTTCTAACAGGGAAGATTTTCCCGCCCCATTTGCGCCACAAATGCAAGCGGTATGCAATCCCCGAAAATCCAGGGTTGCTTTACGATAGCTGAGGAAGTTTGTTAATGAGAGTTGTAGAGGAATCATGCAGGCTGTTTCGCCGTACCTTTCTTTATTTATTAATAGCAGTACATTTGCACTTTTGCATAGTTAAATTGTAAAACTATTAACGTAAATTGCTAGTTATTAGCCCAGACGTTTGAGATCCCCCTAAATCCCCCTTACCAAGGGGGACTTTGAATTTTGAATCCGAGAAGTTTGAGATCCCCCTAAATCCCCCTTACCAAGGGGGACTTTGAATTTTGAATCCGAGAAGTTTGAGATCCCCCTAAATCCCCCTTACCAAGGGGGACTTTGAATTTTGAATCCGGTTCCCCTTTTTTGTAAGCGGGAGAGTTTAAATCCGGTTCCCCCCTTGGTAAGGGGGGTTAGGGGGGATCTAATCAACAATTTATGTAACTAGCAAATTAAATTATTAGTTAATATTTAGAACAATTGCTAAGGCGGCGCTAATTTCTTCCATAATTGTTTCGGGAAGGGTTCCTATCTGACGGAGAAATCTTTCTTGGGAAAGTGAACGGACTTGAAAAGTATCTACTGCTGAGGTTTTTGTCAGATTATTTTCGGCGCTAGGTTCAATTCTCACCATCCAATCTCTATTAATATATCGGTCTTGCCATACAGTAATCGGGACGGTAACTTTAAGAGGTAAAATTCCAATTCCATCATCACTGATAATTACTGCTGGGCGAGTTTTACCTATTTCTGCACCCACAGTAGGATCAAGTGTAACTAACCAAATTTCACCCCTAAGCATTTTTTTCTAGTCCACCACCGGGAATTTCATCCTCACTTTTATAATATGGTTCGCTGTCAGGCGACCAGAGATCGTATAAGCAACCTCCTGGCATATAATCAGGAATTGCATCCTGAACCGCAGCAGCAAGTTTTTCCTCTCTTTCAGCTTTGCGTTTGGCTTTTTCTGCTATCTCTTCCCGCATCATTCTCGAAGCAGCTTCGATAATTTCTAAGCGTTCATCAGTTGTCATTTGCTTGAGTACTTGTAAGATTTCGGTTTTTGTCATGGGTTTTAGTTGGTAGTTTGGGGAGAATATGAGGCACTTTAATATTTTAAATTGGGTGGGGTGGGTGCGATCGACTCCACAAACTTTTAGCAAATGTGAAATAGCGTATCGAACAGAAATTTTGTAGGGGAGAAGCATTCGGGCGACAATTTACGCCACTCAACCAAAATATGAATATCCGAATGCTTCGCCCTGTCTTAGCGGAAGATTGGAAGATTGTAAATACAGGTTATCTGCGGGGGAGGGTGAAGCATTTGGGTACAAGAATGGCTCTTTCGGGTTAATGGGGAAAAATGTTCATAAATGTTACAAACCAGGGAACGGTGCGTTAGGCACGGGAATTTATTGATGGATTGGAATGCTGAATTTATCGCCCGTGCCTAACACACCCTACGATTAAATAAGATT
>NZ_JBHFNQ010000076.1:0-15756 GCF_041929345.1 Floridaenema aerugineum BLCC-F46 | reverse complement strand
TTAACTGAGTTTTTTTACCAAAGGGGGACGACGATTCATCGGCTGAGAGCGGGAAAACGGCTGAGTAAAGAAAACGACCCTTTTCTTTACTTTATGGTTGCAATTAATCCTGGCTCAAATTTCTTATTGCTGGCTGGTTGCAGTTAATTCTGTCCCAATCGCAGATAATCCTGGCTCAATTCACCAACATAGTTGCAATTAATCCTGGCTCAGAATGCTCGTTATTGCTGGTCGGAGTGTTTCTTATTGCTGGCTGCTACAGCTAGTACTTCCTCAAAAGCTGGTTCATCTTTGAAAGACCCTGTAATTTGTTGTAGCCAATTTGTCGGTTGAGGATTTGCCACTTGTTTCTGCAATTCAGTAATTGCTGCTTCTACTGCTGCTATTCATTCTTCTAAAGAGGTGTTGGTTGCCATTGGAGTTTCTCCTAATGAAAGGTAATTTTTCCGGTGTCGGTGACAGTGGCATTGAGCATGGTAGGAATTATGATAGGCTTGCGGGATATTCTAGCGCGATCGCTTTACATTACTCAGCAGTTGGTGTGTGCGGTGTTGAAAGTAGAACCTCATCAAGTAAGATTGCTATCAATACAGATTGCAGCCAAATATAGTATTAAGGATATGGCAACAAATTCAACCCCTGAATGAATCTGTAATCACGTTGGTTTTTTGTTATAAACGGATAATTCCACACAATTGCTGTAGCTGCGATAATACTATCAGCAATCAGCAAGCCATGACTTAGACGATAAAGCCGCAATAACTCAACAGCTTTGTCTGACACGGCCAAGTCTATCTTAATAATATAAAACTGGTTTAGGAAATTTTCTAATGTTTGTAGTTCTACTTTGTTAGCACAGCCAACTATCAGTTCCATTTCTGTAACTATGCTAATTGCTAGTCCAGAACTTGCTTTTAAATTTTGTAAACAGTTAACTGCTTCGCTAACACCGCGACCAGCATCAATCAAAATATCAGTATCGACGATAGTTGGATTAGTCATGCTACATTCACCACTCAGTTTTTCGCACATTCCGCACCCAAGCATTACTGTCAGCTAAATCTTGACGATCTCGCCACATTCCAATAAAGTTATCACTTATCAAGTCAATATTTGACGCTCCAGATGCAGGTTGAAATTCTGTATATCTTTTCCGCAAAAAAGCAATAAAATCTACTACTTGGCTTTGTGCTTCAGCAGGTAGAGACAAAAACTCATCAATCAACTCTTGCTGTGTCATCATTGTATTTCTCAAAAATTGAATTCTGCATAGTCTCTACTTATCATAACTCAAATTGCTAGTTATATTAACTAGGGTGCTTGTTGCCAATCGCGAATGTAACTGGGGCTTGCTGAAAAAGAGCGAAAAGGGGAGAGGGTAAGGAGGTTCAGCGATGAAAACTGATAAAAGTGCAAGGAATGGGTGTAAAATAGCCCAGAAAGCTTGGATGAGCCGGAGAAAATGTACCGAAAAGAGGAGCAACCGAACAGAGCATTAGAAGAGTTTAAACTACCGTTTGAGGGAAAACTCGCAGAAGATAATCGGTGGGTAATCATGGCTCAATGGGTACCCTGGTCAGAATTTGAGGCTGAATATGCAGAGTTATTCTCTTCTGTTATGGGCGCACCAGCCAAAACATTTAGAATGGCGTTAGGAGCATTAATTATCAAAGAGAAATTAGGGATAAGCGATAGAGAAACAGTAGAACAGATCAAAGAAAATCCTTATTTACAGTATTTTATCGGACTCTCAGAATACAGTAATTCTCCACCCTTTGATGCCTCAATGTTAGTCCACTTTCGGACGAGAATTAGTGCTAAATTAGTCAACAAAGTAAATCAAGTGATGGTCAAGAGAATGCGAGAGGCTACGACAGAGCCATCCGCAGAAAATCAGTCCGAATCGGAAGAAGTAAGTGAGAGGAAAAATCGAGGAAAGTTAATAGCTGATGCTACTTGTGCGCCTGCCGATATTACTTATCCAACCGACTTAAAAATTTTAAATCAAGCCAGAGAACAAACGGAAAAGATTATTGACACCTTGCATAAAAATCGGACAAATAAATCAGAGAAAAAACCAAGAACTTATCGAAAAATAGCCAGAAAAAACTACCTAGAAGTAGCCAAACAACGCCAACCCTCCCGAAAAAAAAGACGAAAAGCGATTAAAAGACAACGGCAATATATTAAACGAAACTTAGGGCATATAGACCAGCTAATTGCCGATGGAGCAACCCTGAGTTGCTTGAATAACAGCCAATACAAGACCTTATTAGTAATATCAGAAGTCTCTCGTCAACAGCAATGGATGTTTGATAATAACAAACAAAGTATCTCTGATAGAATTGTCAGTTTGAGTCAACCACATATTCGTCCGATTGTCCGAGGAAAAGCCGGAACGCCAGTAGAATTTGGGGCTAAATTGTCAGCTAGTTGTGTGGATGAATATGTATTTCTTGACCGGATTAGTTGGGATAACTTTAACGAATCAACTGATTTAAAAACACAAATAGAGGCTTTTAAAGAATACACAGGACATTATCCAGAATCAGTCCATGTAGATAAAATTTACCGGACTCGAGACAACCGTGCTTGGTGTAAAGAAAGAGGAATTAGAATTAGTGGTCCCCCGTTAGGTAGACCACCAGCAAATATCAGTAAATCAACTAAGAAACAGGCATTAGAGGATGAGAAAATTCGTAATTCTATTGAGGGGAAGTTTGGTCAAGGAAAACGAAGATTTAGCCTGAATCGCATCATGACTAAACTAGCCCATACTTCCGAAACGGCGATTGCTATTACCTTTTTAGTCATGAATCTCGAAGCCATTCTTCGACAGATTTTTTGGTCGATTTTTCAATTCAATTACTTTTTTCGAGTAATTGATTATCACAAGTTATTTGTTAAATCATTAACTCGAAGAAAACTTATCTATCACTCTTACTCCATTAGCTAGTTAATCATCCTTTTCCTTTTCTGTTACTTTTTCAGCAAGCCCTAATCTAGCTGTCATATAATGCCACTTAAAACCAGGTAGATATTCACCGGAATATTGAGCAGAGATTGGCTCCAAATAAATCCATTCGGTTCGTTCAAAAGTAATTGAAATTCCCCCTGCTGCTAATCTGATAATTCCACCCGGTTGAGAAATTTTATAATCAGGATGCCTGGAAAAAAACTGGGCTACCCACTTTTTTTGATGCTTGTTCATAACATTTATTAAACTCGCTTGAGCAACCGAATACTGCGTTAGCAGTAAAGCATTCAAACATTTTATTTAACCAAAAGGCTGATTCGTTAGGTGATAATTATCATCCATTAGAGTTATCAAAATCCAACATTTTCTAGTTAAACTGACTTATCTATCACTACTAATCTGTAACTACAACTAATATGAGTTTTGAAATCAAATTTTTCTTCGCTCAATCTAACCATGTTCTAGCTCAAACTGGAAGCAGAACAGAGCAACCTACGCCAATATCGTCAATAAACTTGGGTGGTATTCTACAACAATATAATAATCCTGAAGGTTATGTAACTATCGGTTTTTTCATCTTTCTGCTTTTACTATCTCGCTTTATGGGAAACAGCAAAGGCAAGATTACCACCGGGAAGCTGTGCGGTACTTCCGAAAAGATGGCAGCTAGTATGTTGGCATTAAAACAAATCAAAGAGCGCAAACACAATAAAGTTACATTATGGTGTGGTAGTCCTCGGTATTGGTGGAATGGTAAAAAATTAAGAGGTTTAGTTGCTAATATTCAAACTGCTTTAGGCAGTAGTCCGACTGTTTGGTTACCTCATGCAGAACGCTCGATTTTAGTAATCGGTGCGCCCGGTTCCGGTAAAACTTTTTCGACAATAGATCGAGCAATTGAAAGCGCAATGGTGCAAGGATTTCCGATTATTATTTACGATAAAAAAGGAGAACAACTTAAGCTACACGCGCCGTTAGCAGCACGTTACGGTTATAAAGTTTGGACGTTTGCACCGGGAGAATCTTATTCTGGTGTAATCAATCCTCTCGATTTTATGAAATCACCACAAGATTCGGTAATGGCGGGGGAAATCGGTCAAGTTATTAATCGAAATGCTAGTTCCGGTCAGGGAAAAAGTGATGAATTCTTCTCCAAAGCAGGTGACTTATTAGCTAAAGCATTGCTTCAGTTAGTTAAGGGTTCCAAGTATCCAGATATGGCAATGCTTTATGCTATAATGAGGTTGCCAAGTTTAGTTAAACGCATCGATTATGCGATTCAATCTCGACAAATTGATGAATGGATTGCCACTAGTTTTAACCAGTTTTTGAGTGCTAAGGAAGCCGAAAAAACTATTTCGGGGATTCTCACGACGGCGGCGGGAACTTTCAGTAGTTTTATTCAAGCTGACTTATTACGAGCTTTTTTGGGAGAGTCGAATATCCCAACTAAAATAGCAGGTCGGCAGATGATTGTGTTCAAGTTGGATGACGAACGGCGTTCTGTAGTTGGGCCTTTATTAGCTGCTGCTATTCACTTACTTGTTGTTTCTAATTTAAGTCGTCCCCGTCAAGACCCGTTAATTATTTCCTTGGATGAATTTCCTTCGATTCGATTAGATAGGATGCCACAATGGATTAACGAATATCGTTCCAACGGTGCTTGTTTTATTTTAGGAATTCAAAGTTTGGAGCAGCTTTACGAAGGATATGGTGAGAAAATGGGAGCAGCGATTGCTTCTGCTTGCAGTACTCACATTTTATTCAATCCCGGTAATACGGACACTGCCAAAAAGTACTCGGAACGCTATGGCGATAAGGAAGTGCTAATCAAAAGCAAGTCTACCAGTCGTTCTCAAGGTGGTCAGTCGCAGGGTAGTCAATCGATTAGTTGGAACGAGTCATTGCAAAAGATGCCACTGTTTTCGGTAGATGAAATATTGCGTTTTCCCCAAGGTCGATGCGTGATTACTAACCCCGGCTATAGTTCAGGTGGTGAAGGGTCGATTCCTTATGCTTTAACAATACCGATTCCCAAAGCTGATTTGAAACGGCAAAGTGAAAGTGAAGCACTCTGGGAAGAACAGGTCAGACCACGATTGGAAAGCCGAGTGCAACTTGCTAGCAAGGAACAGCTTACCGCTGCTTTGTACGAGCGAATTGCTGAAGCCGAACGAATGTTGCCATTACCGGATGCTGGCGGTAATATTCCTCAAGAATCCCATCCAGCTTCAAGTTCGAGGTATGAGTCTGACCCACTCGACTCTGTTGTTAAGCGTTCTAAACGAGTATTTTCCACTGGTGGGATTGGTAAGCGTTAGGACAGCTGATGGAAAATTTTCCATTGGAATCGGGTACGCTAAATTTCTACCTCGGCAATTTTTTCTAAATCCAATTTAGCTGGTGATGCTACTGGAATCGGAACTGGTGGTGCTTGTGCTGTCAAAACGGATATTAACCATTGTCTTGTTTCTTCGTGCTGCTGGCTGTCCCAACTAATTTCGTGTCTTTTAGCTGGGTAAGTTGGGTGCAGTGTTAAGATTGTTAACTTTAACTTTTCTGGTGGTAATGACAGATATTCAGTTGTTGCCCACAATTTTACTTTGTCAGTCCAATTCAAAATTGGTTGTCGAATTGACCATTCAATTAAATTGACATAGCCATTGTTGAGAAAAGCGGCATTGGTGTTGATTTGCACCCAAGTATCTTTTGTATTGCAAAGTTGGGTGGTAAATTGAACATCTACTAAAAATTGTGGAGGTTCCCATTCAAATACTTCAGGATAGAGAAAACCTATTTCCATTATCCACCTATCGATTTTTGGATGAGCAATTAGCAATGGTTTTGTAGGCAGTTTCATGCAGGTTTGTTTCATCGCTAATTGCAAATTTTCTGCTTCATCGTCGATAGGTAAGGATAGCTTTGGTGGGTTGATTAAAGTGTTTAAACCGTTAATTGTAATTACTGGCATAGATGGGTAAACAGCGAACGTTTACCCCTTAATGCGACGCTAGTCGCTTGGATTTAGTAAGTAAAATAATAAAAATTACTTGGCTATATCAGATATAATTAAATAATAATTTCCCAGATATACTATGACTGAAACTTTGCCAATCGAACGCAGCTTGAAAACATTGAATCAACTGCAAAGTCAATTCAACCTGCAACGGAGTACAGATGACCAATTCTTTACTGAATGGTTAAACACTGATAGCGAACTGACAGAGAAAGAACAACAAGTACTTGATGCTATTAAACAAAAATACTTTTATCAATTATCTGATGGTCAATTAGGTGAAGAAACAATTAAATTAATTGTTCTATCCCCATTGTTGGATTTGGCAGGATTTTTTAACCCTCCCTTTCGATTCAAGACGGAAACAACTGTACAAATTAGTGTAGAAAGCGATGATGTAACGTATCGAGGACGTATTGATGCGTTGGTGATTCAAGAAAAACTTTGGGTTGTGGTAATAGAATCCAAAGAAACCAGCTTTTCCTTAGAACTTGCTTTGCCACAAACATTAGCGTATATGTTAGCTAGTCCTAACCAAGAACAACCTGTTTTTGGAATGGTGACAAATGGGGGAAATTTTATTTTTATCAAGCTGCTAACTCAAGACTTTCCTCAGTATGAATTGTCTGATATATTTTCTCTCCTTCCCCGACGCAATCAGCTTTATAATGTGTGCCAAATTCTGAAATATCTAGGAAGAATCGTCAGTTGTTGAGAGTTGATATTCCCTGTTCATCTATAATGATTGGATCGTCAGCACAACTTCCATAAGTTTTTTCTACAAATTCTTTCCACTCTAATTCTTCCAATATCGTCGTAGCTGATGCAACTTCTTTGAATATTATTGTTACTTCTAATTCAGCATCATTTAACCCTACAGGCACATCTAAATGCAAGATGCCATCTTCTCCAACCTGATGCCGTAATGTGACGCTTTTCATAGTTTATTCTTCCTAATTATTCAATAACAATTTTATCTTTGAAACTAATACTATAAAGCTTGTTCGATCGCTCTCCGTGCTAGTTCAATCTGTTCAACCGCATCTAAATAAGCCAAGGTTGTAGCATCCCACAGCAATGTTTGTTGCATTCTATTTAAGATAACTTTGCCAAATTCATGCACTGTATCAAACTTTTGTAATCTTAAAATTCGTTCCGCTACTTGACAAAAACTAGGTGTAGGTTTTTCTATTAATTCCACATCTGATGGTAGCAGTGGCACTACTTCCATTCCCAAATCAACTTTGAGTGTCACTCCCACTTCGCTAATTTTACCCCAAAATCCATTCCACTTTCTTTCGGGTGTTTTTTCCAAGGGAAATAGAGGAATATTGACTATTACCCAAGTCCCAACACTATATTCGTTTGCTAAATTCTTTTGAGAAGTTGAAATTGAAGCCTTGCTTTGCTGGGAACTGAATGTGCTACTTGGCGAAAGCTTGGCTGATGCTTCTAAAGTTTCCCTTTGTTTGTTCTCTGACATTCTGGCGATTTGATATCCCGCATCTACACTGCGATTGTTAATTATATCAAGCCATACTTGCGCCAATTTCGGTTCATCTTTCCTCAAGCGATCGGCAGCTTTCACCGCAGTACGGCCTTTCCTATAGTTTCTCCCGCAGCCTAAACCAACTATAGCTGCCACAATATTTTCCGTTAGTTGCATTTCCTTTGCAGTCAATCCCAAGTTGAGCGATTCCAATGGAAAATTTTCCATCGGTTGCTCTGCACGAAAAATTTCTTTGGCGGCATGATTATCCCTGAGCTTTCGGGCGATCGGTTCGACTGTCATTCCTTCGCGGATTTTCTGCACTTTCGTTTGTTGGCGATGGCGGTTTTCTGCAATCAGGACAAACAGTTCGTCTTCTTCCGTCTGGAAGTGACCGACGATAACTGGTGCTTCTTTCCACCCTAGCGCGGTAAGCGCTCTCCAACGACGATGACCACTGATTATGGTTCCATCTGCTTTTATGATTAGCGGTTGGACATGACCTTTGATTTTGATTAACTCTACTAAATCGGCAATACTTTCGCAGCTTCCATAAATTTCCTCGTTACGAGGATGAGGTTTGAGTCGTTCTAGCTCGATGTGTTGGATTTCATTGCTCAAACTGAGCAATATTGGCTCATTTTGATTCATTTGGCAACCCCTGGTGGTTTATTCGGGGATTGGAGCTTGTAGCACAGGTTGCTCTATTAATACCGTTTAGCATATCATACTTTTCATACTTTTCATATAAATCATACTGGTATGATATAATCAGTAGACCAAAGGTGGAAAATGGCTAGGAAACGAATCACTATATCGTTGGATGAAGATTTGCTGGAGCGAATCAAACTAGCGGCGCAAAAGGACGATCGCAAAATCAGTAACGAGGTAGAGAGGATACTAATCAAACACTACCCTCCTACTGAAAATGCGCCCGAATCCGCGTTAGCTAAGTGAGTTGTAATAAGTTGGTGTTAGCGGTACAAACTATGAGTTAAATAAAATATTATTGTTCTAAAAATTGTTACGCTCGGACGATGTTCTTGATTGAGTTAATTATATGAAATTTCAAATCTTAGTTTTTTGGTTGAATACTTGATAATGTATTGTGAGCGAGAATCCGACCGTAGCCGATAATAGCGATCGCTTCGATGGCGAAAGTTAATAAATTTTGCAAGTGTTCATACATATTTTATTCACTTAATCTTTTTCTGGTAGAGGCGATCGCCGCTATAAAAAAATAGGGTAAAAAAAACTCCGCAGTTGTGCGGAGCTTTACCCTAATTGTCAAAACTTTTTCAAGATTGATATTGTTGAATTACACAGGTGACAAATTGGTTAACATTTTAGGAGTTAACTGGCAGATCTGACCGACACAGTGACCGACTGGTACTGTTTGTCCTGTTGGTTTTACAATTTCAGCAACTATCAATGCTTCCAAAATTCCTTCATTTTCCGAGTAGTTTTTGATAACAACATGATTGGGTGGTAATTGAAGATTAGGCACGTTGACTGTGGCAGTTGCTATAGGCATTCCTTCAGCATCTACTAAGCTTAGGCAGGGAGTTAGTCCATGAGCATAATGACTAACTTTCACTTGACATTCGTAGCCGATAAAGTTAACATTTGGCATAGTTTTCACCAATTTTCACTTCATCGCAAAAGCGACAATAGTCGCCTTTTTAATCCTTAAGTTATCAAGTTATTCCATAATATTCGATTTAAAGAGCAAAATTGAGTAATGTTGAAGCGAGTGCAAGCGAGCGCCAAATTTATCACTGGAACTATTTGCATTTTTCGCTCTAGCAGCGTTAGCTGTTGATTAGCTTGGTCTATTATCGTCTAGTGAGCCAACTTCTTTGAGTGCCAGCATCGCTTCGGCTTTCAATTCCTTACCAGCTTTAAAGTATTCTGGTGCTTCTACCTGTGGCATTGCCAATAATGAATCAAATTTAAAAACATTTTTGTGTGGCTGAAATTTAGCTTTGATGGATACAAACATGGGTTTCCCTCGCTCTTCTTTTTCCAGCGTTGGATTATACTGGAACGGTGGAATGGGCGCATCTTTCCAAAACAAAGGTAAGTGCTTTGCTTTCATAAACTCAACTTTTCGAGGCAATGACATTTTTTTTACTAACTCTAATTGCATCGGAGTAAAATTTCTATAAACCGAAATACACGGGATTTTACATACCGGAATAAACTGCCACAACCCAGAAAGTTTAAATTCTAAATTCTCGTATTTTTTAAAGGCTTTGACGTTATTATTATTCTCATACTTGACAAAATGAAATGCTATTTGATGGGGTTGTTCTGGGTTAGGAAAATGAATCGCCTTTGGATATACGATCAGCCTTAACTCATGATTTCCTGTACTTTCTATCTGGCTTTTCATCGCTTCAAACCTGACTCGGCTATACCTTTCATTCAAATAATAAAGTGGGTAATTTCTGCCCGACACTTTGACGATAGCGGATTTCCGGTTTTCTGGAAAAGTTACTTTTCCGAAAATTGAACCAATTGCTTGAAAAATTAAATCTGGCTGCGGCATAAAAAAAAGTTTAAGGTGGAAGTTGTTACAATTCTAGAAGAAAACAGGTGTCAAACAGAGGTAAATTGTGGAGTTGGCGTAAGTTAGCAAAAGTCTCTCCTGTCCAAATATCAGTAACAGAATCAGGTTTTCAACAGTGTGTTGTTTTTTCTAGTCTCGGTTGAACAGGTTCAAATGCTTAGTATACAAGGCTTTCATGGTCTGCGATTTAAATAATGGTCATGATAGCGTCCGTGAGCTTCAGATAATCCCGAACCCCTAGATATGATTCGAGACTACATTGACTAAGCCGCATTTTTGTTTAAGCCCTGCTAATACAGTGGTAAAAAGATGATGAAAATCAACCTGAATAATTATTGAGATTTCGGTTGATTTTGAATCTTTTCTAATTCCTGAAGCATAGCACTAACCAATAGATGTAATTCTTTAATTGACATATCTTTTCTAAATTTCTTACCCGTAACTTTTTCTGCAAAAGCGGAAGCAGTTATTTTCGACCATCCCAACTTTTCCATAATCGCTGATGATTGTTCTTCTAAAGAACTCCGAGAAAGTTGACTATTTTCTGAGCGTGATTTGGGTTCACTTTCCGGGCTAATTCGCTCTGCTATATCTTCTAGATCTTGAGTGAAAAATTCGGAAGCTCCAGTAGCAATTAAAACGGCTGCAACTAGACTTCTTTTCTGCGCCATCTTACAGATTGTATTTACTGCATCATAGATACGAGGGTTGGGTTTCCCATCTTTTGTGTAGCGGTATTTTCGTTCTAAACTGTTGCAGCATCCTTCACCTTCAGCTATTAATGTAGCGCCACGATATAAACTACATTTGTAGTGATAGTGAAACAGTGGCTCACTTAGCCCATGATCTGTACCAGTCCAGTCAGTGACTACTTCCAGCCTTTCAAATTTGGGAGAAAGCTGAAATAATTGGCATAACTTCTCTGCTCCAGCCTTTAACAAAGTTGGTTTAGAAGTATTAGGGATAATGCCATAATCTACACCACGCTGTAATACTTTTTGGGTGAATTCAACTAATGTGGAGTAATGCACTAAAGCCGAGCGCATATCAGATTCAGCCGCATTGATTGGAGCGATCGCTGTTGTGGGTTCTGATTCAATTTTTTCTGCTGTTACGTCAATTATGTTGCTACTGTTAATAGCACGCTCTACTTGATTTGTGTCAGTTTTCATATTTGTAAACCTCGGTAAGTGAATTTATTAGGGTGAGTCAATCTCACCCTTCTACTATTTTAATTAGCCGACAAGTTTTGACTCTTTGACAATTTCAATCTGGTCATTTGTCAGCCATCTGTTACCGATAGTTTCAAACTGCGCGATACAACCTGTTTGACTGGCTATTGTGACAACTCCAGTTAACCCTATTGCTGACTTATGATGACAATTTGATTTAACTCGGATTAAATCACCAGCGAAAACTTTTTGTTGATTTGGTTGGGAATAATTGGGGATAATATCAGCTTTTGCTTGTTCACTTTTGAGAATAATCTCAGCATCAACACTAGCTTTTTGTTCTGTAGTAATCTCGCTGTTCTCTTTGGGTAAGTTTGATTGAGGTTGTAGCGTTTTTGAGTCTGATAAATTCTCGTTGGTTTCTGCTTTCCCACTCAAGAACTTTTTTGCATTTTCTTGGTTGCCAGCCGGGACGGAAGAATATAAACTAGAGTGATTATTAGCAACAGTAATTAACTGTTCTATTGAGATTTTTGTGATTTTTACTTCCCATTGAATACCTTTTCCAAAACGCTTGGCTTTACGAAATTCGGCATTGCATCCCCACAAATTTAAGCATTCAGCCCAATCTGATGCTAGACCTCGATTCATGCAGGCAATATATCCAGCTAGGATTTCGCCGGAGTGCTTTTTGATAAACATCACCGTATCGTTTAGATATTCAGTAGTAGCGAAATCGTTCTCTTTGGGCGGTTCAACTTCTGGGGTAACAGGTTCTACTTCTGGCCACTGGTCATCATCATCGGTAGCGGCTTCCTCTGTCACTGGTGTGGGTTCACCTTTCACGATCAAAAAGCTTGCTGTTTGTGGTTTTGAGACGTGGATTGGTTTGAGTGAAACTTTCAGCTGTTCCCATGATTCACCAGAGAGGTCGATCAGGTTGTCTTGTGGTAATGGTGCAGAACAAACCGCAACTTCTTTCTTTTCCCATGCTTCCCATGCTGCCTCAAAGTCCTGTAGGTTGGAGTAGTCGTCTGGTTCTGGTGGTTCGGTTGTTGTTGGCTGCAAAAGGTTAAACTGCCCGTTGTTTTCAGCCTGATATTCCATTGGCTCAAAGTGTGCAGGGTTCCATCGGTCTTTTACTTCTTCAGTTTTGGCGATTTCAGGAGTAGTAAATTCAGTTTTGGGGACTTCAGTTACAAAGTTGGGGAATACTTCGTTGACTGGTGCAGATTCCTTGGTTTCGGCTTGGTAACTGGGGAACAGAGAGAGGATTTCTTTTTTAAGTTCCGCGATCGCTAATTCTGGCAGTTCAGTTAACAAGTTTTTGCAGTTATCGATAAACTTAGAAACCTTAGCCTGATTAGCTTTTAGGCTTTTCATTTGACCCCGCAGCGCGTCAACTTTGGCAAGTAATGTTTCGAGTTCGGATTGGGTAGTGGTTAGTTCAGTAGCAAATACTGATAGCATCGGATTACCTCATATATATGTGTGGGTTAGTAGGGCGATAAGTTTTCCAGGCTGCATCGCCCTACTTGTTTTTGTGTGGGTATCAACCACATCTAAAATATATCACTTGTTTACAGTGAAATACCTGTTTTAAAGCCTAATTTATATTAGATTATTCACTGTAAACAAGCAAATCAAATAAAAAAAGATAATATACCACTTGTTTACAGTGATATGACGCATAACCAGGTGTGCTGCTATCATGTCTGTTATTATATAAATTGATATGATTCACGGTAAACAAGCGAATTATGCCTAATCCTAATCCGGTTCAGAATGAGAAACTGAAAGCTAAACAGTTTAAGAAGGTCGTAACCCCAGATGGAGAACTGGCTGAGAAACCATGTGCGGTGCGGTTGCCAAAGGATATTGATCAGATTTTGCGCCAGTTCCCCGATCGCAATGAGTTTCTTAGAGAGGTAATTACAAAAGCTGTTAAAGAACGAGTAGCTGGTTAAGAGAGCGATCGCGTTCAATGCCCTAGCCGAACTGCCAGCTACCCGTTCTCTATTTGTCCAAGCGGTGGCCCAACTGAAGAAAGCACCTCAGAAATTAATTAATAATTTCTCCTTTGTTATTGGCCAACTTTTCACGCCATTTTTGGAGTTCTTCAGGTGTTTGTCTAGTCCAATCTGTTACTTCGCCAACGATTTTTAATGGTGCTTGGGAGCGATATGAGCGTGTCAGATTGCCCGGAAATTTTTTGTTTGTAACATTCGGGTCATTTTCAAACTCTCCTGTCGGTTCAACGATATAAACACGTTCACGTCCATCACAAGAGTGCTAATGCAGCAGCTAGTCCTGCTCCGTTAACCAGGGCTGTAAAATAAATGTGATTCATTTTGAGTTCAGATTTGTAATTAGAATTGCCGCCTGCTCTCAGCAAATCGCCAACCGACAAATCTGCTTTCGTCCCATGATAAAAAGGGCCTTTATCAGCAGGTGTATCCTGAAACGAAGTTGCTAATTTATAATTCTTTTTTGCCTTGCCAGGGTCGCTTAAATCCTCATAGCATTTAGCAATGTTTGAATATAGAGAAGGGAAAGCACTTTTTACAGAGTCGTTATTTATTTTTAATGCCAATTGCAAAGCCGTTTCGAGCCATTTTAATTGCTCGGAAACATTTTTTTGATGTCGGGCTACATAATGAGCTGAAATAAATTTTTCCAAGTCGTCTGTCGCTTCGTTCCAGGCTTGAAGAAATAGTTCACTTGCTTGTTCAGATTTGCCTTTTTCTGACATGCTCATACCTTGAAGGCAAAGTTTAACAACATTGTTGCTTGGGTTGAATTCCATAATTATTTTGTCTCCTAATTATCGTAATATCGCTTTCCCAAACTAAAGTGCATTCGCTACTCATTCTTCTATTTTCTAGTCTGGCAAATTCTCCGATTCTACAGTTAAAACATTAAGAGAATGCCTTACTCTTTGCAATTTTTGTTGGCTAATATACTGTGCTAATCTAGCATTAATTTCGGCTAATTCTTCATTAAATTATTGCATTTCCAAGTGAGTTTTCCGCAAATTGGCTAACAGGCGCTTTGAGGTTTCTGGATCTGGAATGCGAGGTTGCTTGGTCATGGCAGGTTCTCATGAGCTTAATTATGCAAACTGGTAATCAAATTTTACCAACATTATTCCACTCTGGTTCCCACTGCCTAATCAAATCATCTTCTAACTTAATCCTATCCGCTTCATTTAAACAAACAATCCAACCAATATAAATTTCAATTCCCTGTGCTAAAACCTGCTCAATATTAGCCAGTTTATGATGCGGATAACGCGAGGAATTTATTCGCAAATTGATTGTCGTATCACCCTCTGTCCTTCCTATATAAAACAACCTTTGATAATCTCCACTAAAAATCAAATAAACCCCTGGATTATGCGATAACCATTGTCGCTTTTCATAAGCTTTAGCAGGCAAAGAACGCAAGAAGTTTTCTAGCTCAGAACTGCCATTAATTTTAGCTAACATATTTTCATACATTACAGAAGCATCTTGATAACGCGCATCAGTCCCACTCTTAGTAATTCCCCAACCTACTAGGATGATTTGTGTTTTATTCAATCCCCGCTTTCTCATAGTTTTAAACAAGTGCAAGTTTTCTGCTTGAGAACGACCAGAAAACAGATTAGCTTTCTTAACTCCACCAAGTTCATCTAGCAATTGTTCTGCCCAATCAGGGGTAATATTCCCGGTGGTGGTGGAGATGGTAGAATTGGTGGAACCCTTGTGTGCTGGTGGTGGAAGCTGGTGGAGGTTTGGTGGAGTTGCAGTGGAGGACTGGTGGGTAGGTGGAGAATAAGCACTATTATTCCCACCAGTTCCACCATTACTTTTACGCCATTCTATAACCGGAGAAATATCATCTAAAAGCAGCGATTGGAGTCTAACAATACTGCTAGCATCTTGATAAAGTAAATCGCCTCTACCAAGTAAATGATGAGCGTTAGCACCCGCACCAAGAAGAATTTTACTATCCCCTTCGCTCTTGACCTTCAACGCAATTCTGCCTGGTAAATTGCTACGTAATATTGGTGTAACAATATCCTTATCCGGTCTTTGAGTAGCTAATATCAAATGTATGCCAGCTTCCCTAGCTTTCGGACCCAATTTCTTACAAGTAGATTCGATAGCTGCTTTATCAGCTGGTACTAACATAAAATCAGCGAATTCATCATAAATTACAATAATTCTTGGTAATGACTTACCAGTACTTTGCAAGTATTCCTCAATATTCTCACAACCGTTAGCTTCAAATAACTCGTACCTAGATTCCATTTCTGCTGCCATATCAGCCAGAATACTAATAGCCGATTTACTATCTTTGACTATTGGACAGTACAACCAAGGCAGATTAGCAAATTGATTGAATTTAGTTCGTTTGGGATCGACAATAATCAACTGCGCTTGTTGTGGTAAATAAGACCAGATGATACTAGCAATAATCGCCTTCAGTAATTCAGTTTTTCCACTTCCAGTAGTACCACCAATCAAAAAGTGACAGGTATCAGTA
>NZ_JBHFNQ010000075.1:0-28959 GCF_041929345.1 Floridaenema aerugineum BLCC-F46 | reverse complement strand
ATTTTTCTAGAGTGTTCGTTGGCAAAAGTTCCAACGACACACTGAGAACGCCAGTAACTCTGGATACGCTGAGAAATCTTATGGTTTCCTAGCGCAAGAATCCCCAACTATAATCTCCGATTTAGTTGGGGTGCGTTCAAGTTTAAACTAGCATTGATAGAGGATCAATATTTTTATGCCCTTTGTGGTGTTTCAATCCCTGATAGGGATTAATTGAAGTTTAAACAGGGCAACTGCGTAAGGGGAAAACTTACGCTTTATTGTTTCAATCCCTGATAGGGATTAATTGAAGTTTAAACGATGCCTACTAGTAATGGCTGTGTGCTAACTTGCGTTTCAATCCCTGATAGGGATTAATTGAAGTTTAAACTTACGATCAGCATTTACTAAGCTCTCGCTGGATTGGAATAATGTTTCAATCCCTGATAGGGATTAATTGAAGTTTAAACTTGATGCCTTGCTTTGTTATAGCTTGTCCCTGCTCAAAGTTTCAATCCCTGATAGGGATTAATTGAAGTTTAAACTCGCTAGCGTCCGTAACATAAACTGCGTCAATCTTTGGTTTCAATCCCTGATAGGGATTAATTGAAGTTTAAACCTGGGTGTGGACGGTCTTTTCTATTAGGTAAACGTTTCAATCCCTGATAGGGATTAATTGAAGTTTAAACTTTTTATCTGCGAAAACGTCACCGATTTAGCTACCGTTTCAATCCCTGATAGGGATTAATTGAAGTTTAAACATCAACAGGAGTGAAATAAATGATCGAAAGAGGGCGAAGTTTCAATCCCTGATAGGGATTAATTGAAGTTTAAACATGGTTCTGTGACCGTAAAAGGGGCAAATGTTGATGAAAAGTTTCAATCCCTGATAGGGATTAATTGAAGTTTAAACGCTGAAAAAGGCATTGTCATTCTCGACAATAGTAGGTTTCAATCCCTGATAGGGATTAATTGAAGTTTAAACTTTCTGTTGAAGCTGCTGATGCCAGTTTAAATGTTGTTTCAATCCCTGATAGGGATTAATTGAAGTTTAAACCTACATGGATGGAGACTTACCTTTAGAGCAAATGTTTCAATCCCTGATAGGGATTAATTGAAGTTTAAACTTTACCATCCTAGCTATAGAGTTTTGTTCCGAGATGTTTCAATCCCTGATAGGGATTAATTGAAGTTTAAACAGTGTTAGGAGTTACAAAAGAAAATTACAGTGTCGTGTTTCAATCCCTGATAGGGATTAATTGAAGTTTAAACGATTGTGTAAATTGCGGAGCTAAACAAGATGAATTGTTTCAATCCCTGATAGGGATTAATTGAAGTTTAAACTATACATTTTGTACTTAAGGGGGAAAATTCCCCCCGTTTCAATCCCTGATAGGGATTAATTGAAGTTTAAACAATTTCTTCTTTGGGCAATGGCGTAGAACTGTAGAAAGTTTCAATCCCTGATAGGGATTAATTGAAGTTTAAACTGCGGCACTCCGAAACCCTAATCATATTTAGTTTTCGAGGTACAATGGCGCGGAACAAAATAAATCTATCATTTCAACCCACTACCTGTAAATACCCAGCCAAGGCATTTTCGCCAAAACCCTTAAACTACAAGTATTACAGACCTTGCGCGGATAACATTCCCCCCCTAAAAACCCTAAACTCTTGTACATTAACCATTTGAGACACAAACAAACTACACTCGCCAAAAACACCCACCCACTCGCGCAACATGACAATCAAACCCTACCAAAAAATCCCGATTTTAGAATGTGGCGAACCCCTCGCACCCATACCCCTGGAACACTTCGCCGCCCAAACACCCCACGCTTACGAAAAACTCCACGCCCCCTACGGCAAACTCTCACCCTATTATCTCCGAGAAACCGTCCTGGAAAACCTGATCCAAGCCCAAAACCAACTCCAGCTAACCCATCCTAACTGGCGAATTTTGATTTTTGACGCTTACCGACCAGTAGCAGTGCAACAATTTATGGTTGATTATACCTTTGCCGAACTAGTTAGCGATCGACAACTAAACCTCGACCAACTAAGCCAAACCCAAATCGAAGAACTTTGGCAACAAGTATATCAGTTTTGGGCAGCACCGAGCCTCGAACCAGCCACACCCCCACCCCACAGCACAGGCGCAGCGATCGATGTTACCTTAGTTGATGAAAATGGCAATTTAGTTAACATGGGTTCCGAGATTGATGAAATTTCCCCTGTTTCCTTCCCCGATTACTTTGCTAATAGTAACGAATTCCCAGAAACAGAATATCATGCTCATCGACAATTGTTGTTTCAGGTGATGCGAAGGGCAAATTTCCAACAACACCCTAACGAATGGTGGCACTTTTCTTACCGCGATCAAATGTGGGCTTGGTTATCCCAACAACAACAACCCAATCAACGGTTTACAGCCCAATACGGCAGAATTTAAAGTATGTACGTTGTTGCGCTTTAGCGCTCTTGTTAGCGCTGAAGCGCAACAACGTACTTTTTTATTCTGTTAGTTTCACTTGTCCGCTAGTAGCTAAAACTCTCGCACTCACGCCAAACACGCGCAACAAACCTTCGGAATCAGCATGATTATAGCTGCCTACACCTTCCATTGAAGCGTTTTCTTCTGAATATAAAGAATGTGCCACATCAGTCGCCGCCAAAAAGGAAATATTTCCCTTATAAATCGCCACTTTAATAGTTCCCGTTGCCAACTCTGCGGTACATTTAATCGCCTGAAGCGCCATCTTAGTCGCCAAATCATACCAATAACCTTGATAGATTTGTTTGGCAATTAATAAAGATAACTGATCGTAAAATTCACGGGCGCGACGATCCAAAATTAATTGCAACAAATAAGCATAACAAGTTCCTAACAATTCTACCCCTGGACTTTCATAAACTCCCCGTGATTTAATTCCCACAAAACGGTTTTCTACTAAGTGAGTGCCAATCCCTAAACCATACTTTCCGCCGATCGCATTTGTTTGCAAAAATGCTTCCACCAAACCTACAGAATTACCATTAATTTCTACCGGAACACCCTTTTCAAATCTCACAGTAATTTCTACCGTTTCATCAGGGGCATCAACCGGATAACAACCCATAATTGGCTTAACAAAATGTGCCGGAGTAGTTAACTCTTCCAACATTCCCGACTCATGAGTTAACCCTAACAAATTCGCATCAGTTGAATAAGGCTTATCTTTAGTAGCAGAAACAGGAAGACCTTTTTCCTGACAAAAATCAATCATTTCGCTACGTCCGGGAAAACGCGCTAAAAATGCTTCATCGCGCCAAGGAGCATAAACTTCAAATTCAGGAGCTAACATATTAGTAATTAATTGGAAGCGTACTTGGTCATTTCCTCTACCAGTAGCGCCATGACTAAAAATAGTTAAACCCCGTTTTTTCATCTCCAAAATCATCGCTTTGGCTAATACACATCTGGCGATTCCAGTTGTATTCCAATAGCGTCCTTCATAACAAGCTTGAGCTTGAATTACATCTATACCAGCTTGTGCGATCGCCTCTCTAGCAGGTAATAATACAAAATCAGTTGCCCCAGCTTGCAACATTCTTTGGCGAACTGCTTCAATATCATCTTCATCCGGCTGTCCCAAGTCAGCTGTAAAACAGACAACATTTACCCCAATATCTGTTAGCCAACGAGTAATTGTACAACTATCTAATCCACCCGATCCGGCAAATGCAACTGTTTTCCCTTTCAAATCCTGTGCTTTCATCGTCAATTTTCCTTTAAAGTAGCTGCTAATAAAACAGAAAGCCTAAAAAGACAAACTCTTATTATGCACCACTAGCGATCGATATCTGTCCAACAAGGCACAGTTTTTTGGGGACTGGGGACTGGGGACTAGGGAGGTGGGGAGGTAGGGAACTGAGATCGCAGCACTCCTGAGCGGAGCCTGGAGTTTCTCGTTCCCCGGTTCAACCGGGGAACGAGCATTGGGAGGTTCTACCTCCATTGCTGCAAGATCTCCCCCATCTCCCCAGTCCCCAATCCCCAACCCCCAGATTGACACCGAGCCGATCGCCAAGTAACATAAACCCTTGACCAACTAAAGCCAAGAAGCTCTCTTACAGGTGTTTTTCAGCGTTGTCATTCCCACTTATAACCGTCAACCTATACTGGAAAAATGCCTCAAAGCTTTGGAAAAGCAGCATTTGTCCCCTGAAAGCGTCGTCACAGGCTACGAAGTGGTATTAGTCGATGATGGTTCTACTGATAATACTCTGTCTTGGTTGGCATCCCACGCTACCCAACTGCCTCATGTTAAATTATTTCAGCAAAGTCACCAAGGGCCAGCCGCTGCCCGGAATAATGGTGTAGAAAATGCGATCGGTGACACAATTATATTTATTGATAGCGATTTAGTAGTAACTGAAAATTTTCTGCAAGCCCATGCAGATGCTTTAGTAGCAGGGTATCAGAAAATCGGGAGCGATCGGCTTTTTACCTACGGACGAGTAATTAACACCTGCAACTTCGAGAATCCCACCGCCGAACCTTATAAAATTACCGATTTTTCCGCAGCATACTTTGCTACCGGAAACGTGGCAATTTCCCGACATTGGTTAGAAAAAGCCGGATTATTTGACACCCAATTTCAGCTTTATGGTTGGGAAGACTTAGAACTAGGAGTACGCTTAAAAAAATTCGATTTAAAACTGATTAAATGTCCCGCAGCTGTAGGATATCATTGGCATCCACCCTTTGCATTAAACCAAATTCCCAGCTTAATTGAAAAAGAAATTCAACGCGGACGTATGGGAGTTTTATTTTACCGAAAACATCCCTGTTGGGAAGTCAGAATGATGATTCAAATGACTTGGTTACACCGTTTACTTTGGGGAATTTTATCTTTAGGTGGTTGCCTCAACGAACGTACCCTTGCTCCATTATTACAAGCATTAATCAATCAAGGTAAACCACAATTAGCCCTAGAAATTGCCAGAATTTTTCTGAATTGGTACAACGTAAAAGCAGTTTATCAAGCATCAATTATCAAGGATTTTCAATGGGAAATATTAAATTCTCGGAATGAGAAAAAGTAAAATCTCAAATCTCAAATCTCAAATCATTTACTCTTGTCCTTGATCCCACCCATTTAACATCACCAGCAAATAGCAAAGATATGGTATGTTAATATGGCTATTTTCACACACCGACTTGGTGTTGAATCTTTTTTCAGGAAGTAACAGCTTCCCCAAATACAGCAATTCACTTTTAAATGTGAGATGTAATATGCTTAATCGGGCAAAATTTTTAGGAGTGGTTTCAGGATTAGCTGTTTTAGTAGCTGCTTGTTCTGATAGCACCCAAAGTGCTACAAATACCACCCCCCCAGCAGCGGATACCGCTGCCAATGTCAGCGCTAGTGCACCTGCTGGACAAAAAAATACAACTCCAGCTATCAACATTAGCAGCTTGGGTGTGAAAGATGTCGGCGAAATCAAATTTCAGACACCACCTGCCACCGTTTTAAATGGTTTTTTTGATGCGGTGAATAACTCCGGGTCACTAAAACATAATGTAAGTAAAAATGGCACCATTACATTAACTGGTTGGGCAATCATCCCAGAAAAAACCAAAACAGCTGAAAAAGTGATTATTACCTTACCAGATAGTAATCAAATTGTCGCGATCGCCAATGTAAATTTAGCTAGACCTGATGTAGCCAAAGCTATCAAAAATCCAGCCTACAAAAACGCAGGCTGGACTACTTCATTTAAAGCCAACACTTTGCCCGCAGGTAGGGTACTCTTAAGAGCTTGGGCTTACGATCCGGCTACCAAGACAGCAACAGGGCTGAAAAATATCCATGAACTTACTGTTGCCGAATAATGGGAACAAGTTTACCCTAACTTTGCCAAATTGTGTTAGTTTAGGAATTGCTGTCTAAAATCACACATCTGAGGTTTCGGGTGTTTCTGTGACAGAAAGTGTTCAGAGATCCCCTCAGATGGAGGATTAACCCGAAAGGAGTTTAAAAAATTATGCCCGTTGTTTCTTTGGCTCAAATGATGGAGTCTGGTGTTCACTTTGGGCACCAAACTCGCCGCTGGAATCCGAAAATGTCCCCTTACATTTACACATCTCGTAACGGGGTACATATTATCGATCTAGTGCAAACTGCTCAGTTGATGGATGAAGCTTACACCTTCATGCGAACTGCGGCAGAACAAGGGAAAAAATTCCTGTTTATTGGCACCAAGCGCCAAGCAGCGGGGATTATTGCCCAAGAAGCTTCTCGTTGCGGTGCTTATTATGTTAACCAACGTTGGTTAGGCGGAATGCTTACCAACTGGACAACTATTAAAACCAGAGTCGAACGTCTCAAAGATTTAGAAAGACGGGAAGAAAGCGGCGCACTGGATTTATTGCCGAAAAAAGAAGCTGCGGTTTTGCGCCGGGAAATGGAAAAGCTGCAAAAGTATTTGGGCGGCATTAAGTTAATGCGGAAAATTCCTGATGTGGTTTTAATTGTGGATCAGAAACGGGAATATAACGCAGTTCAGGAATGTCAGAAACTAGGATTGACGATCGTTTCCTTGTTAGATACAAACTGCGATCCAGATGTAGTTGATATTCCGATTCCGGCAAATGATGACGCAATTCGATCGATTAAGCTAATTATAGGTAAGTTGGCAGATGCGATTTACGAAGGTCGTCACGGTCAACTAGAGGTAGCTGAAGAAGAAGATTACGAAGATTACGAAGGTGCAGAAGACGATCTGGAATACGATGAAAGTGATTTCCTAGATTCTGACGACGACGAAGATACTGAGGAATAATCACGTTGAATCCGTAAAAACTAGATTAGGTAAGGGCAAGAGATGGCGGAAATATCTGCAAAACTAGTTCAAGAACTGCGTAAAAAGACGAATGCAGGGATGATGGATTGCAAAAAAGCACTCCAAGAAACTGACGGTGATGTTGAAAAGGCGATCGACTGGCTGCGGCAAAAAGGAATGCTCAAGGCTGGTAAGATTGAAACTAAATCTGCCACAGATGGATTAGTCGGTAGCTACATTCATACTGGTGGCAGAGTGGGAGTTTTGGTAGAAGTGAACTGCCAAACAGACTTTGTTGCCCGTAATGAAGCTTTCAAAGCTTTAGTGCAGAATATCGCTATGCAAATCGCTGCTTGCCCTAACGTCGAGTATGTTAAGGTTAGCGATATCCCAGGTGAGATTGTGGAAAAAGAAAAAGCGATCGAAATGGGACGCGACGATTTGGGCAATAAGCCAGCTAACGTCAAGGAAAAGATTGTCCAAGGACGGATTGAGAAACGCCTCAAAGAGATGACATTGCTCGATCAACCTTACATTAAAGATCAAAATATCTCGGTGGAAGAGTTGATTAAGCAAAATGTTGCTCAGTTGGGCGAAAACATTCAAGTTCGTCGCTTTGTACGCTTTGTACTCGGTGAAGGACTGGAAAAAGAAGAAAGCAACTTTGCCGAAGAAGTTGCAGCCCAAATGGGGGGTAATAAATAACTACTTCGATCCCCCATTATCCCCCTTAATAAGGGGGACTTTGAAGAGTTCCGCCCCTTAATCAGGGAGACTTTGAATTCCGCCCTGAATCAGGGAAACTTTGAACAGTTCCCCCCTTGGTAAGGGGGGTTAGGGGGGATCTAACTTGTGTTAAATAGTTAATACTTTTGTAGATTCTCAGCATTGCGGTACTGTTAATTTAACACCGCAATGCTTTGTGTATTATTAGATTTCCAGTAAAATTATGGCAAGAGCAATTGAGCGAATTGAACGGGAAATTGGGGTATTAGAGCAGACGATCGCAGAACTCGCAGAAGAATTTTACAATGTCTACAGCCGTTATTTGACTGCTTTAGGTCAAGGAATCCGGCAACAGCTGATCGTGGCAACTTATCATTTATGCACGCAAAGTTACCCAGAAGAATTTCTCAGTTTGTCTTTTAATCAGCGGCAAAAGTTGCAACAGACAATCAAACAATTGGCAGATCGTACTGCACAAGAGTTAATTCTTCAAGTCAACTCACCGATGCAGGAAAAATCACGTTCATCGTCAATAAATGAACTGGAAATTAGCGAACTTCGGGAATTAATTGAGGAAAGTATTGCCGAAGTAGAAGCACAGGAAAGCGAGTCAGAAAAGCCTTTTTCGGAGTCGGATTCTCTTGAAAGTAATGCTGAAGCTACAACGTCCAAGCCAAATACTCAGATTAAAAATCCCGAAGCTTTGTTACAATGGCAGGAAAAATTAGAAAGTGCGATCGCCAAAAGTTTGCAAAAGCTTTCTCGCGACAGTAACTTAAAATTACAGCAAGCAGGATTATTACCCAAAAAACTCCCCGAACCAGTTTTAGAAGCAGCTGCTAAAGTGGAAGCAGCAGCGGAAACAATGCCTGGGCCCCCAAATTTATTAAACTTAGTAATTGAGACAGAAAGCGATCGAGAATCCCAAAGTTCCACAGTTACACATTTAGTCGCTATCCATCTCCGCTTGTCAGAAATTGAGTTTCCTGACTCCACCCTGACAACCATTCGTCAGCAAATTAGAAACCTCTCAGTAAGACTGCATACAACCCGCCGAGAGTATCAAAAAAAACAGCGGGAAAAAGCGATCGCAGAAGCCGAATTAGCTTGGCGTGCTAGTTGGTTTGATTAATCATTGTTATTGGTTATTCGTCATTCGTCATTGGTCATTTGTTACACTATAAATCTAAAATCTAAAATCCAAAATCGGAAACTTGGTTTATGACTAATCCTCAACCCGATTGGGTAAGGTGGCAAAAAGCCTTAGAAGTAGAAGAAAAAAGCGGTTTTGTTGACTTAATAGGCAATCAATACCGCTTTAGTGAGTTTCTTTGCCTAACTTTTGGTAAACCTCCCACACTTTTAGATTCAGAATGGCGGAAAAACTGGCAAGAAATGGCAAGTAGATTTGCGAAATATCCCAACTTGTCAATTACTGAACGAGAAAATTTAGTTAAATTAGCCAAGTTATTTCTCCAAGCTTCTGAAGAAGAATGCCAAAGAATTTGGCAACAAAGAAGCAACATCAATGACGAACCAGAAAAGCTAAAGATAGCAGAAAAATTACCAACTACAAACTACCCATCACCAATTACCGAATCTGACATTTCCTTAGATCAACCATTAAGAGAAGTACCAAAATTAGGAATTACCAGAAGTAGACATTTAGCCAAATTAGAACTTTACACAGTTCGGGATTTATTGTTTTATTATCCTCGCGATCATATCGATTATTCCCAACGAGTTGATATTTCTCAGCTAGAAGCTGGCGAAACCGTAACTATTGTCGCCACTATTAAACGCAGTGAATGTTTTACCAGTCCGAAAAATAAAAAATTAACTATTTTAGAAATAGTCTTACAAGACCGTTATGGTAAAATACGGTTAAGTAGATTTTTTGCAGGTAATCAATATACTAATCGCGGTTGGCAAGAATCAATAAAAAAGCGCTATCCAGTGGGAGGAATAATTGCCGCATCTGGATTAGTTAAAGCGACTAAATATGGCTTAACTTTACAAGATCCCGAAATGGAAATGTTAGCTACTCCGGGAGATAACATTGAATCAATTAATATTGGTAGAGTTGTACCAATTTATCCTTTAACTGAGGGAGTACCCGCCGATGTAGTGCGACAAGCGGTAATGGCAGTGTTACCAGCAACCGCGCAAATTGAAGATCCTTTGGTGGAGGGATTGCGCGATCGCTACGGATTAATTAAACTACAAGATGCCATTAATAACATTCATTTTCCCACAGATAGCGCCAGCAAAGAAGCAGCCAGAAGACGATTAGTATTCGATGAATTCTTTTACTTACAATTAGGATTTCTCAAACGTCGGCAAACATTACGCCAAACTCAAGCCTCAGCAATTTTAGCCCCCACAGGTAAACTAATCGAACAATTCTATCAAGTATTACCCTTTAAATTAACAGGCGCACAACAAAGAGTAATCAACGATATTCTCAACGACTTACAAAAACCTACACCCATGAATCGATTAGTTCAAGGAGACGTAGGTGCAGGTAAAACAGTAGTAGCAGTAGTCGCCATTCTCGCCGCCATTCAAGCAGGTTATCAAGCCGCATTAATGGCACCCACAGAAGTATTAGCCGAACAACATTACCGCAAATTAGTTAGTTGGTTTAACCTCCTACATTTGCCCGTAGAATTGTTAACAGGTTCCACTAAAACCGCCAAACGTCGAGAAATTCACGCCCAATTAGAAGACGGAACTTTGCCTTTATTAGTAGGTACTCACGCCTTAATTCAAGATAAAGTTAACTTTCATAGTTTAGGTTTAGTAGTAATTGATGAACAACATCGTTTCGGCGTTCATCAACGCGCCAAACTACAACAAAAAGGCACACAACCTCACGTATTAACCATGACAGCAACCCCAATTCCCCGCACCTTAGCCTTAACATTACATGGGGATTTAGATGTTAGTCAAATCGATGAATTACCCCCCGGAAGACAAGCAATTAATACCGTAGCTTTATCGGGAAAAGAACGCAACGAAGCTTACGATTTAATCCGCCGAGAACTTGTTCAAGGCAGACAAGTTTATGTGGTTTTGCCTTTAGTTGAAGAGTCAGAAAAATTAGATCTTAGGGCAGCAACAGTAGAATATGAAAAATTACAAGAAACCGTATTTCCTGAATTTAAAGTTGGCTTACTTCATGGTCGCATGACCTCAGCCGAAAAAGATGAAGCAATCAACGATTTCCGAGACAATAAAACCCAAATATTAGTAGCTACAACAGTAATTGAAGTCGGTGTAGATGTGCCAAACGCCACAGTAATGTTAATCGAAAATGCCGAACGTTTTGGCTTATCTCAATTACACCAATTACGAGGTAGAGTAGGTCGTGGTAGCCATAAATCTCACTGTTTATTAATGAGTAATAGCACCACCGCAGATTCCCGGCAACGTTTAAGTGTTTTAGAACAATCTCAAGACGGCTTTTTTATCTCAGAAATGGATCTGCGTTTTCGGGGCCCCGGACAAGTTTTAGGAACCAGACAATCTGGTTTACCAGACTTTGCTTTAGCCAGTTTAGTAGAAGATCAAGAAGTTTTAAATCTGGCGCGAGATGCCGCAGAATTAGTCATGTTGCAAGACCAAAATTTACAAAACTCTTTGCTAAAAGCTGAGTTAGAATACCGCTACCAAAAATTAATGGGCGGCACAATTTTAACTTGAGCATGACTTACGCATCTAAGTGTAAAAACTCCATATTTGATAGTGCAATAAGTAGGTGTAAATAAATAAAGTGATAATAGTTATATGAGGATGGGGCAGGCAGGATGCCCACCCCACAAGAAAGCTGTAATTCTTGTGGGGCAGGCAGGATGCCCACCCCACAAGAAAGCTGTAATTCTTGTGGGGCAGGCAGGATGCCCACCCCACAAGAAAACTATATTTCTTGTGGGTGTAGTGACTTAAGAAAGTGTGACAATGGTGGATTCAAGGATGCCCACCCCACAAGAAAACTATATTTCTTGTGGGGCGGGCATCCTGCCCGCCTTAGTTTTCACTTTATTTATATCTACCTACTTACTCATACTTTTTCTTTTACCTTCCTCTTTAACCGCGAAGTAACTGCAAAAGCAGCGAAGGCAAACAAAGCAAATATAGTATTAGGCTCAGGAACTTTAGAAGTAGGAGTTATCTTGCCAGCCAAAACATCATCTATATAACTAGCGTAAGTTGATACGCGAGTATCCCCGCCCAACTCTCCGAAACTAGCGTTTAGTAGATTATCAATATCAGGAGGGCTAACACAATTAAATTCACCAAAACACGAGATAAAAGATCCCACTCCTGCAATTGATCCATTAATGAAAGTTGGTCCTCCTGAATCACCTGGGGCGGCACTAACCTCTTGCAAACCTAACCCTAAATCAGGAATACCAAAAAATCCAAAGGCATTATTTTGTGGTAATCCATTATCAAAATCGTATAGCAAGAATGCGTTGGGAAGTATTCCAGGATCTAAATCTTCTCCTAAAACTTCATATACATTTTGACCCGAACGTTTGACTCCAAAAGGGAAATTACTTGGGTTAAAACCCTGATTGCCTTGACCAGATAAACCATATCCAACCTTAACGCTGACCTGACCGATTTCATCAGTATTTCGGTAGATATCATACCGTTGGGCTGCTTCAGGTGCCGTTGATGCGAGTTCCAAAATGGCAATATCGCCACCAAAAGAGTCGAAATCAGCAAAACCGTCCCAGTCTGGGTAAATAAAAATGTTGGCAGTATTTATACCAAACCTACCTGTCGGCAGATTGAAAAATGCTGTAGCCGCATTTGTGATATTCAAGCCAAAATCGTCACTGAGACAGTGAGCAGCGGTGAGAATGTGTCGCCCTGAAGGTAGCAGCGAACCCGAACAACCAAAACGTCCCACACTTGTTTGTAAAGTTAAACTTACCACACCGTCAAATCCATTACCGGGACTTACTATGTAGTCATTGGGATCGCCGGAAACTACAATAGCTTGTGCTCGATCGCCAATTCCAAGAGTTGCGAATAGCCCTGCAACAATTATTACGCCAGAGGTAATAGTAGATTTTATTGATTTCAAAGGGCTGTAGAAAGGAGGAAGTTGCATTTTCTAATCTCCTGTATTAGCTAATAGTTAAACCCTTGGTTTTTTAATTACTAACAATCGCCCTGTCTTAGTTTTATTAGATTTCGCTGGCATTTCTCTCCAACAAGATCTAACTCATAACTAACTCAGTTTTAAATGCGGAATGTGGGCTCTAACCCAAATACTGTAGAGATTTGCGGTAAAATATTTTCGCAAGCTTCTTTAAAATTATGAGCTTTTGGCGCTTCTTTGACGAGTCCTTTTAATCTTTGCAGTGCTGAAAATGCCATACTCCGATTTTCTTCAATACCAGCATTTTTGGCGGCTAATACTAACGCCTGAAGTTGGTTTAATGCTTCAACTTCATTTTCGGGTGGTAAATTTTCATCACTTTCAATTCTTCTTTGTAGTTGTTCTAATAATTCTCTAATTCCTTCTTGTTCTGGGGGAGGTGATGCAGGTAATTCATTAATTGAATTCTTCACCTCATCGCTAATTGTATTTGGGTTCATCTGGATGATTTTTTCACTAGCTAATTTAGCAATATTTGCTTTGATTGCTAGTTTTGACCTCTACCTACAGATAGATTTGTTTAGAAAATTTATCAGAAAATACAATCAAAAATCTAAACTCGATCGCCCTGATTAATTGGTAATTCTATAGTGAATGTTGTCCCTACTTCTGATTTAGAGTGGCAATAAATATTTCCTTGATGTACTTCAGTAATAATCCGCTGGGAAATTGACAACCCTAATCCAGTTCCTATTCCTATTAATTTAGGAGTAAAAACTGGCTCAAATATTCGTTCTTTAATCTCTGCATTCAAGAAGATCTGTATCGCTATCGCATCATCGCTGATTCTTTTACTACTAATAATAATTTGTTTTGGCTCGCAATGCTGACAATTGTTTTGGGATTCTAATAAAGCATTAATTGACTTACCAAGCAAAGTCAAAATTACTTGATTGATTTGATTAATATAACATTCTACAGGTGGTAGTTCATCAAGATGCTTAATTATTTCAATCTTATTTTTGTAAAAGTTATACAGCAACAATAGACTAGTTTCAATGCTTACATTAATATTTGCTGCCCTCATTTTCGATTCATCAGACCCAGAAATTTTTCGCAAATTTTGCACTAATTCGAGAATTCTATCTGTTCCTAATTTAATCGAATCAATGATGTAAGGAAAATCCGATCGCAGATAATCTAAATCAACTTCTTCCCTAACCTTCTCAATCTCAACATTAGCTGAAAAAGTTTCCTCATAAACATCAATAACTTTCATCAATCCTTGGGTATACTCTTCTAAATATGGCAAATTACCATAGATAAAATTAATCGGATTATTAATCTCATGAGCAATACCAGAAACCAACTGACCTAAAATAGTTATCCTTTCTATTTGCGCTAAATGTACTTGGACTTTTTCTAAATTAGCCTGAGCTTCTTGTAAAGATTGACTTTGCTGTTGTAATTTCTCTGTAGCTTCCCGCAATCTTTGTTCTAACTCTTGTTTAGATTCAATAGTTGCAGTTGAATTAAGTAAAAACTGATAACGTTGATATACAATAAAAAAAGCGATCGCAGGTACTAACTCCACACAATTACCCACCATCGGCCCAAAAACAATATTACTTTCACTTCCTCTGGTAATTTTGAGAAAAATGTAACTTGTACTACCAATTAAAAACAAACTTGCTGTTAATATTGTTAACCAATTAACTTCTACTTTTTTATTGCGCCATAAATTCCTAAACATCAAAACGCTAATTAAAAAATAGCAGCCAGCAATAATTGTATTTTCTAATCCACCTACCAACTCTGCATTAACCAAGATTTGAGCGATCGGAAAACAAATTGTATTCCACATAAATATTGGTATCCCTGTTAAGTACTGGCAGCGTCACCATGATGAATCGGGGGATTAGACGAAACCAGCGCCCAACCATAGACTTATTGCCCAAATCGGCTTATAGAGTAAAGAGTAAAATAGAAAAGTTTAAAAAATTTTCCTTTCCTCATCAACCCTTACCTTTTGAACCTGTAACTTTCTTCTACCACCATAACTAAAAATATTTGTGTCGTAAATATTAAATCTCACATACTTTGTAGATACACTTCGACAAATTCCTGAGATTTAAAAATTTACTATCTCAATTATTATACTGGAAAATTTGCTAAAACCAAAAATAGTAGATTTTCCGGTTGCATTGTACCCTAAACATGGGTAAAGCTTAGTTTTCATCCCAAACTACTGAAATTTACCTTCTTACTTCAGAATATACTACAGCTATCCAACCGGAGTCGATTTGACAGGGCTAGGATTACAATAATCTTTACAATAACAATGTAGATTTTACTATCGTTATCTATCTGAGCATAAATATTTCTAGATTCTCTTATCGTGAGTTAGGCCACCATGTACCGGAAACTGTTTCAGCTGCGTCAGCGAAAAAGCCAAATGTATCGTACCGAAATCTTGCTAGACCGCTTGTGGGTCATCGGCTTGCTAATAGCAGCATTAACTCTTTATCTAGCCAATCTAGGTGGTCTGCCTTTACGAGACTGGGACGAAGGAATAGTCGCCCAAGTTGCCCGTGAAATATACAACGCCCCCCCTGGATCGTTACGCTGGCTTTACCCCACCTTAGCCGGAGAAGCTTACATCAACAAACCCCCCTTAATTCATATTCTCATCGCCAGCACATATTCCATTGGGGGAACGATTAATGAGTGGACAACTCGCTTACCAGGGGCAATCTTAACAGCCCTTTCTGTACCACTACTCTACGGCGTGGGGCGAGAAATCTTCACAAGAAGGCTATGGGCAATTTTTAGCGCCTTAGTTTACCTCACATTATTACCAGTGGTGCGACATGGACGTTTAGCGATGTTAGACGGGGCGATTTTGTGCTTTTTTCTGTTGACAATTTGGTGTTTATTGCGCTGTCGTCGCGACTTACGTTATTGCTTAGGTGTGGGGATAGGGTTAGGATTGATTGCTTTAACTAAAGGGTTTTTAAGTTTATTATTAGGCGCGATCGCACTAGCATTTATAGCCTGGGACACCCCCCGACTACTCACATCAATTTACTTCTGGAGTGGCATCATCATCGGCAGTTTACCCGCCACCTTTTGGTACGCCGCCCAACTACTACATCACGATCCAGCCTACGTTCAAATGTTCATCAACCAAGGCATTTTAAACCAATCCCTCAAACGTATATGGGATCGAGTTGATAACAATTCCGGCCCACCTTGGTACTACATCTTAGAAATCCTCAAATACAATTGGCCTTGGTTAGTATTTCTCCCGAACAGCTTAATTTTAGCTTGGGAAAATCGCAACCTTAGTTGGGCGAAATTAATCCTTACTTGGAGTGGTCTTTACTTATTTATCATCTCCATTATGACCACCAAACTACCCTGGTATGTCCTACCAATTTACCCAGCATTAGCACTCTTAATCGGCGCACAATTAGCAGAACTTTGGAATTGGCCTAGCAGCAAACCCTTTCCCCGGTCTTGGTTTACTGTTTTAAGCATATTAGTTATTGGTTCCTGGGCAGGCTGCATTTACTTTGCCAGATTCGCACCCCAACTAGAAACAGATTTAGTCCTAACCTTAACTGCCATAGCATTAACAATGACGATCGCCATTGTATTAATGTTGAAACGCGACCTGCAATTCATCATCATTTTGTTTTGGGGCAGTTATCTCTCCCTATTTCTCCTCATGACTTCTGATAATTGGGTATGGGAACTAGCGGAACAATACCCAGTAAAACCAGTCGCCGAAATGATTCAAAAAAGTCAACTACCCCCAAATCAGAAAATCTACACATCCCACCCAGCTTTTCGCCCTTCATTAGATTTCTATAGCGAACGCCAAGTCATTCCCACCACTGTTGACAACCTGAGAAAAATTTGGCAAGAACAACCTACTCCCTACTTCCTACTCCGGTCATACTTCCCCAAAAAACTTAACCTAGAACCTGTGAAAATCATCGATCAAGTCAAAACCAATACTCCCGAACCCGAAGCTAGCTGGGTCTTAATCACCAAAGACAAATATTACTAAACAACTAATTTTGGGGACTCGGAGAGTTTTGAGTTCTGAGTTTGGCGTTTTGAATTAATGAAATTCCCAAGAGTCCCAAGAGTCCCCCCTGCCCTCCGGGCGGCGAATGTCAATAAAAATCAATTAATTAGGTTTTGTAACCCAATCCATAAATTGCTCAATAGGATTTTTTTGGGCAGGTTTTTCATCTATTGTTGCCATAGTATAGCCTAAAAAAATAGCGCTGCATACAATAGCAATTAAAGAAATTGGTTTGGCAATGCGAAAGTCACGACGCATTCGTGCTAAAGGACGACTTTGGCGACGCAGCATTTGCCCATCAGTTCGGTGTCTCTTAATTGATTGGGGATCTCTTACATAATGACCACTTTGACTAATCACAAAGCGTTCATGACAAAGGGGACACATATAGAGTCCACTACCTACGTTACTCAGCTTCCTTCCCTGAGAACGATAACAAATTGGGCAAGTAACAGAATTGCCATCAAAAGTGTGAGCATTCATCAGAATTTCCTACTTTTCCACAGGTTGTGCCTTTTTTCAGTGCAATTTACTAAACCTGCTGTCACGCATAGCGCCCAGCCTAGATTGGTCACTTCGATCAGCTAGTGCTATCAGAAGATGACTTTGAGCAAGACCCATCTCTACTAAACATTTCACATTTCCAGTAACGAAGGCAAGTTAAAGATAAATTTATTCAAGGACAAATTTGCATATAGTTCCAAATACTAGTTTACCCAAATTGACTAGCAAAAAAGCAAACTTTTAGCCTTCCTTATCGTTAAAATTTATAGGAGAAGCCTGTGAAAAAATTTTAGCTTTCTCTAATTACTTTATATACTCACCTTCATATATAATGAATCCCATTCCCCCCGTTGATTTACGGTTAAATCAACCACCTTTGTCAGATACGGGAAATTCCGATCGTACCACTCACTCCTCTCCCCCATTCACCAGACTTCTCAATCGTCTCCAGCCATCACCAGAAACAGTAGTCATGCTTCTAGCAGTACTCATCGGTGGTGGAACTGGCATGGGAATAGTCACATTTCACTATTTGATTGAGCTTATCCACAGCCTCGCCCTAGAGCATTTAATGGGATTAATCTCTCGTTGGGGCGCTTGGACTTTAGCTTGTGTTCCTACCCTTGGCGGTTTAATCGTCGGTTTAATGCGTTGGCGCTGGCAAGATTTAGGCCCTAGCATTTCTTCGATGATTGCGGCTACTCAGGGTTCCTTAAATGATATGTCCCGCCAACTCAGACCAGTGACTAAAATGGTCGCCGCTTCCGTATCTTTGGGAACTGGGGCTTCATTAGGCCCCGAAGGGCCAAGCGTAGAAATTGGCGCGAATTTTGGAATGTTACTTGGTCAAGTCCTGCAAGTCTCTCAGGAACGACATCGGTTACTTTTGGGCGCAGGGGCAGCGGCGGGTTTAGCGGCTGGGTTTAATGCCCCTGTTGCTGGGGTGTTTTTTGCCTTGGAAGTGGTCTTAGGAACTACTTTTGCGACTTCTGCGGTTAGCGTTGTGCTGTTAGCGGCTGTGGTTTCGGCTTTAATAGCCCAAATTGGTTTGGGGGCACAACCTGCTTTTAGTTTGCCTGTTTATGAGGTTCGCAGTCCTTTAGAGTTGCCTTTGTACATTGGTTTGGGTTTACTGGCTAGTTTAGTATCCCTGACTTACACCCAAGCAATTCAAACTGCTGGGCGTTGCTTTAAGGGACAAGTGAAAGGCTTTGCTTGGTTGGGTAAAATTCCCCGCTTTGTTCATCCGGTAATTGGTGGGTTATGTGTTGGGTTAGTCGCCCTAAAATGGCCGCAAATTTTGGGTATTGGCTATGAAACTGTGGAAGCGATGCTGCAAGATGTGGAGTTTCCCCTTCATTTGTTGGTGGTGTTACTGGTGGTGAAACTGGTAATGACTGCTTTGAGTGTGGGTAGCGGTTTGGTTGGTGGTGTGTTTGCGCCCGCGATGTTTTTGGGTTCATCTTTAGGCGCTGCTTATGGGAAAACTCTGGCTATTGTGTTGCCGGGAATGAGTGCTAGTATGGCAGGGCCACCTGCTTATGCAATGGTGGGTATGGCTGCGGTTTTGGCTGGGAGTGTGCGTGCGCCGCTGACGGCGATTCTGTTACTGTTTGAGTTAACGCGAGATTATCGGATTGTTTTGCCTTTGATGGCTGCTGTGGGTTTGAGTGTGTGGTTGGTGGATTTACTTAAACCAAGGGCAACTCAAGCTTTGAATCTTCAGCAGATGGGTGTAAATTTGAGTAAAGACCAGAATCATGAGGTCTTAAAACAAATGCCTGTGTCGGCGGCTATGCAGCCACCTAAGTTGTTACTTTCTGATTCTCTACCAGTTTTACAGGCTGGTGTTTCTTTAACTAATCATCTCTGCCATACTGCTTTGGTGGTTGATGACCAAGAACGATTAATTGGTTTAATTACTCTGCAAGATATTAATCGAGCGATCGCACGCGCAGAAACCAGTCCCTCTGGTTATAATATCCTTGACCAAACACTGGCTGATATTTGCACCAGAGAGATTCTCTACGCTTACGAAGATGAATCTCTAGCTGATGCCCTATCCCGCATGGCGGCGCGTGGTTTACATCAGCTACCAGTAGTGGCGCGAGATCATCCTCTGCAAGTTTTAGGTTTATTGGAACAGGAAGGGATTAATTTGGCTTGTACTGTGGCAGTTACTCATCAAGCTATTAATCGTTACCTGCCCATGTTGGCTCAAGATGTGCCTGTTTCCAAAGCTAAGCAAACCGTTTGAACACTTTAAACCCTGCATCATTACAATCAAAGAAGGTATCCTTTGTCGATCGGGAATGTTTTGCTCAGGCTGGCAGCTAGAAGCGAATTCCCGGTCTTTTTTCTTGAGAAGCAACTTCATTGAGTAAAGTTTTTCCTTATCAATGCTTGCTTCACACTCTATTTTGATGAGAATTTGCTGATGTAAGATCGCACTTTTGAGCAACTATTCTCTTGGTTTTATTTCAGGATGCAGTTTAAGTTGTTCTCGGTCAGTTAACTTGGGAATATTTAAGCTCTCTTGGGCCAATATTTTTGTAGGTTGTGGCGTTGCAGTCCAAATTCACAATCTAGCTACGCAGGGCAAATTATTCCTCTTCAGCGGGATTACCCTCACTATCAATTTGGCGTAACCGAATGTGCTTACGCCCCAAAGAAATTTCAAACTCATCTCCTGGCTGCAAACCCATCTGTGATGTGTAAGCTGAACCAATTAATAAGTTGCCGTTTGATTGTACGCTAATCCGATAGCTGGCGCTGCGTCCACCACGACCATTTCCACCTTGTTTGCTATCTAACTGAATGCCTTCTGCATCAATCAGAGCATTCAAGAATTTCATCATGTTGACACGCTCTACACCATTTTTGGTAACAGTGTAGTAACCGCAGGCTTTCGCCTTTTCTTCTTTGCTTAGGTTGTCTAGCTCTTTGACTTTCTTTAAGAGAGCTTCCGCAACTAGGGGTTCGATCTTTTTGCCTTTATTCATTAACTTGACTCAAAAAGAATTACTTCATCTAGTTTATAGTATCCGATCGTGAGTTGTGTTTTGCTATGCTTATGAAGCGATAGCTTTTTATCAACTCACAAATCTATCTTATATCGTTAGCTGTAAATTGTTCAAGATAGTAAAGGTAAATATTGATGATATTTTGCTCTCTTATTAATCAGCTGACTCTTGTAAAGGAGGGTAAGAGAAACTAGATAGATAATGACTGGCGATCGATCTAAGTACCTACATCTATCTTATGGAGGGTGGTTGTTGAAGGAAATTACCCCGGAAACAAAGCGGAAAATTTTTGAGATTGTAAAGTAAAGATGAAGCTGACTACTAAAGGACATTACAGTGTAAAGGCGCTGTTAGATTTAAGTCAAAAGCCAGGATATGGGCCGACTTCTGTCAAAGCGATCGCTAAACGCCAAGAAATCCCAGCCCCATATTTAGAAAAATTACTTATAGAAATGCGGCGGGCGGGGATAGTAGAATCAGTACGCGGATCGCAAGGGGGATATAAATTAGCTAATTCCCCCGATCAGATTTCATTAGGACAAATTTTAGAAGCTGTTGGCGAAACAATTGAACCGCTACCCCGCCATACTCCCGATGCCAAAATAGCCGAAGATTGGGTAACGTTTGCTATTTGGCGACGCTTGCATCAAAAATTAAAAGAAGCACTGTACAGCGTTACCTTAGAAGACTTATACTATGATGCCCGAAGTTGGCAAGCAGCTTTAGGGGAAGAAACAAGTTTTGTTGTTTAGCCATTAGTCAGTTGAGCAATAATCAAGTAATTCTAGCGATCGCAGCTACATTAGACTATCTAATAGGAGATCCTTGGGGATGGCCTCATCCAGTACGACTCATGGGTTGGATCGTCCATAATTTTCACACATTTACTGCGAAATATTTGCACCATCCGCAAGCACAACGAAGCGCTGGTATAGTATTAGCGATCGGACTAGTAACTATCAGCGGGAGCAGCGGTTGGTTAATCGTCCAAGCTGCTCAAAGCTTACATCCTTTATTAGGAATTATAATAGCAAGTATTCTGCTAGCAAGTTGTTTTGCCGGACGTAGCTTAAGAGTAGCTGGTGAAGAAGTATTACAATCACTTAACCAAAAAGACATAGCCGCCACTCGTTCTATTTTAAGTCGATATGTGGGAAGAGATACCGAGCAATTAACCGAAACAGAAATTTTGCGGGCGGTTTTAGAAACTGTAACCGAAAATGCTACCGATGGAGTCATAGCACCGCTGTTTTATGCTATTTTAGGTGCTTTTTTGCCAGGAATCGGAAGTGTTCCTTTAGCACTTGCTTATAAAGCTGCCAGTACGCTCGATTCAATGGTAGGTTATCGAGAATATCCTTATATATATATAGGATGGTTTAGTGCCAAACAAGAAGACATTCTGACTTGGCTACCCTGCCGATTGTTAGTCATTACCTTAGCAATTTTATCTGGTAAACCCTTGTATGTTTGGCAAACCTGTCGTAGGGATGCTGTAAAAGATTCTAGTCCTAATTCTGGCTGGAGTGAATGTGCTTATGCTGCTGTGCTCGGTGTACAGTTAGGAGGTACTAATTGGTATCGTGGCGTTGCCAAACAAAAACCTTTATTAGGAGATCCAATTAACCCGATTACTGCCCAGAAAATTAAACAAGCAACATTACTCACTCGATATTGCTTCTTGATTTGGTTAGCGATCGCCTTACTTATTTTGACTCGGTTTTAGGAACAATACAACTTGTTCCTTGTCTGTACTCTTATCAGCTGAGTAAAATCTCCACTGGAAATACCCGTTTTTAGGTATTTCCCACAGCCAAAGAGGAGTGAGTGATGCCGAAAAGATTATTCCAAGCCGTAATATTGACAATAATAATTAAAGTGCTAGCCTCGACTAGTTCGCCCAATTTCTCTAGCATTTCTTCAGCAAGAGTATCACAGGCTAGTAAAACTTCCATAACTTTACTCTATCGCTGGTTGGATCGTTTTAGCGATCGCTTAATCGAGCAATTTGATAATCGCATTGATTAACTGCACGCTAAACTTCTAAAGAAGCTAAACATCGCAGGAAGCAAGCAGTCATGACTAATCGCCTTGCCCAATCTCCCAGCCTCTACCTTCGCAAACACGCCGAAAATCCGATAAACTGGTGGCCTTGGTGTGAGGAAGCTTGTGCTATCGCCCGTCAAGAAAATAAACCTATTTTCCTCTCCATTGGCTACTCTAGCTGCCATTGGTGTACCGTCATGGAAGGCGAAGCATTTTCTGACCTGACTATTGCCGAGTATATGAATGCTAATTTTATCGCCATTAAAGTCGATCGTGAAGAACGACCAGATATAGATAGCATCTATATGCAAGGGTTACAGATGATGACAGGGCAAGGCGGTTGGCCTTTAAATGTATTTTTAGACCCTCATACTTTGGCACCTTTTTATGGTGGCACTTATTTCCCCGTAGAACCTCGCTACGGAAGACCGGGGTTTTTGCAAGTTCTGCAAGCGATTCGCCGTCACTATGACACAGAAAAAGCCAAAGTTGACTCTGTAACCTCTGAAATCCTGGGTTATTTGCAACAATCAGCCAGTATAGTACCTTCTACCACAACGGAAATCGGCACAGCTTTACTAGGTAAAGGTTTAGAAACAAATACAGGTGTTCTGAGTCATAGTGGTTCAGGGCCAAATTTTCCGATGATTCCCTACGCAGAAGTAGCTTTGCGGAGTACTAGGTTTAATCTAGCTAGCAAATATCCGGTAAAACAACTCTGCACTAAACGGGGTTTAGATTTGGCATTGGGTGGCATTTTCGATCATGTAGCTGGTGGTTTTCATCGCTACACAGTTGATGGGACTTGGACGGTGCCGCATTTTGAGAAGATGCTCTACGATAATGGTCAAATTGTGGAGTATTTAGCGAATTTGTATGCTTTGGGAGTGCAAGAGGTTGTTTTTGAAAGAGCGATCGCCCTTACAGTACAATGGCTAACCAGAGAAATGACTGCCCCGGAAGGCTATTTTTACGCCGCCCAAGACGCTGATAATTTTGCCGACCCAGAAGACTTAGAACCAGAAGAAGGTAATTTTTATGTCTGGAGTTACGGAGAATTACAGGAGTTGTTATCTCCAGAAGAATTAACCGAAATTCAGAAATATTTCACCGTTACAGACGAAGGAAATTTCGAGGGAACTAACGTTTTACAAAAGCGAGAGCCTAGCCCTTTAAATAATAATTTAGAATCAGCTTTCGCCAAATTATTTGCTGTTCGTTATGGCGCTACACCCGACAAAGTAAAAACTTTTCCCCCCGCCCGAAACAACCAAGAAGCAAGAACGAAAAAATGGCCGGGAAGAATTCCCCCAGTCACAGATACTAAAATGATTGTGGCTTGGAATAGTTTAATGATTTCTGGATTAGCCAAAGCGGCTGCGGTGTTTGAAGAACCCTCTTATTTAGCCCCAGCAGTACAAGCGGCTAAATTTATTTGGGAAAATCAGTGGGTAAAAGACCGTTTTCACCGAGTCAACTATGAAGGGGAAGTAGCTGTATCCGCGCAGTCTGAGGATTATGCTTTCTTCATTAAAGCACTCTTAGATTTGCACCAAGCCACATTAGGAATTGCTCAAGAAAACGCGCAATTCTGGTTAGAAAAAGCGCAACAAGTGCAAACCGAATTCGATGAATTTTTGTGGAGTGTGGAATTAGGTGGATATTTCAATACTGCCAGTGATGCTAGTGATAATTTGCTGGTAAGGGAGAGGAGTTATATAGATAATGCTACTCCTTCTGCCAATGGAATTGCGATCGCCAACTTGGTCAGATTAGCCCTTTTAACAGAAGATTTAACATATCTCGATCGGGCAGAACTTGCCCTCCAAGCCTTCAGCGAAATCATGAACAAATCCCCCTCAGCTTGCCCCAGCTTATTCACCGCCCTAGACTGGTATCGTAACCACACCTTAATTCGCACAAATAGCGAAGAACTAAAATTCCTTAAACAACAATATCTCCCCACCGCAGTCACAATTTTAACCGACGAACTACCACCCGGAACCGTCGGCTTAGTGTGCCAAGGACTCAGTTGCACAGAACCCTCAAAAAACCACGAACACTTGTGGCAGAAGATACAGCAGAGTCTAAGTAGAGGATAGGGGCTCTTGGCGCAGGGGAGCAGGTTCGCTAGAGGGAGATCCAGGGACTCCAGGGGCTCCAGGGGCTCCAGGGGCACAGGAGCACAGGAGCACAGGAGAAATGAGATTGTACTATCATACGGAGAAAGTAATTTTTAGTAGTTTCAAATGAATCAAAAGAAGCCTTCTCCCTGGCTAATGCGACGCGAATAGCCAGAGAGTGGCAATTCAATCATTCTCTGGCATCCCCTGTGCCCCTGTGCCCCTGTGCCCCTGTGCCCCTGTGCCCCTGTGCCCCTGTGCCCCTGTGCCCTCAGACTCAGAAGCTTCCAAAACCTTGGGATTAGTAGGAGAAATTCTTTCGATATTAATTAAAGATTGCATCACTGATTTGACTATTGGGGCAGCTATAGCACCACCAGAACCGCCGTCTGGTTCATCTACTACCGCCGCGACTACGTAACGGGGAGATTCTAAAGGCAAGATAGCCACAAAACTGGTAACTTTCGCATCGCTGTAACCACCTTTGGGACTAGCTTTTTGGGCTGTACCTGTTTTACCACCAATTCTATAACCGGGAATCTGGGCGGCTTTACCAGTACCTTTTGTGACTACACTTTCCATCATTTCTGCAACTATTTCGGCAGTTTTTGGGGAGAAGACAGTTTTAGGTGGGGGTAATGTAGGTTGCCAGGTAAGTTCGTCTTTGGAATTATACAAACCTTGAATTACGTGAGGAGTAACTAGTTTGCCGCCGTTAGCTAGGGTAGCTGTCATTCGGACTAAGTGCAACGGAGTGATCGAGAAACCTTGACCGAAAGCAGCACTAGCGGGTTCAATAGGTAAGCCAGTAAAAATGCGCTCAGGCTTGAGTTTGCTAATAGCTCTAAAAGGAAGGTCACTTTCTACTGCCGATCCTACTCCGATACGTTTTAACCAGTTATAGTAAACTTTGGGCGGGAGGGTTTGTATGATTTTTACCATGCCGACGTTACTGGAAACTTGGATAATTTTAGTGACGTTGATCGTGCCATGTCCTCCGCCATGAGCATTTCTAATCACTTTGTTACTAACTTTAATCGCGCCCCCATCGGAGAAAACGCTGTTGGGTTGAATTGATTTATTTTCTAAGGCAATGGCGACATTGATAGGTTTGAAGGTGGAACCTGGTTCATAGAGGTCTGTTACTGCCCAGTTTTTGAACAGAGATGTATCTTTATATTTATAAACTTCGTTGGGATTGTAGGTAGGTTCGGCAACTAATGCCAGTAAGGAACCATCCCGCGCATCCATGACAATTACAGTACCTCGTTTGGCTTTGAATTCGGCCATTTTGGTTTTCAAAGCAGTACGGGCGGCGCGTTGCAGGCGCACATCTATTGTCAGCCTCAAACGGCTATCATCGGCGTTAAATAAGCCTTGTGGGGCATAGTCTGGCATGACGGCACCATTGCCAGCCCGATTTAACCTGAGTACTTTTAAGGAACGTTCTAGTAGGGTTTCTCGGCTGTATTCTAAGCCTGCTTGTCCTCTATGATTGTCATCGACGTATCCGACGATATCGGCTGCGGTTTCTTTTGTAGGGTAAAGGCGAGAGTAGTTTTGAATTAGTTCTAAGCCGTCTTGCCTCATGGCAGTGATTTTATCGGCTACTTCTTGTACTATTTTGTCCTTAACCCGAATGCCGCTAGGGGCGCTGTTAAATTTGCTCAGAAGTTCGGTTGTTGATAGTCCAATTAGGGGGGCTAGTTGGTTGGCAATTTCTTCTTTTGTTTGTCTGCGGAAGATTTTGGGGTGGGCAAAGAGGGTGTAGACTGGACGATCGACTGCTAATACGTTATTGTTGCGATCGACTATGGAACGCCTGGGTACAAAGGGACGAAGGGTGATTTCTTGCTGCTGCTTGGCGTAACGTTCTAACAATGGCCTTTGGATAACTTGCAACCGAAACAGATTCCAGCACAATCCTAAACCTCCCAAGAGCAAAATCATCCACACAACCACTAAGCGAATTTCTTTTGGGTTTTTAATTACAGTTGGCAAATAATTAGCCCCAAGTCGCTTCATATTTGAAAAGGAGGAAGGATGAGATTTAGCCATTTTAGATTTTAGAATTATAATTTGTCGCTGCTTAGTACCCTAGTGGAGTTGGATGAGTTGTGGGAGTAGGTGCTGATTTTACAGAACTACGAGCACTTTTGGTGGCTGGTCTTTGGGGTGCTGCTTCTAAGAATAGGTTATTTTCTGGGGTTGGTGGTATTAGTCCTTGATTTTGGGTTTCGGCTGTTTCTGCTAGTTGATTTTTTCTTTCTTCCCCGGCTGTAGTTAGTTCTCGTTCTTTTCTTTGTAAGGATTGCAGTTTTTGGTATTCCTGATTCCACTGTTGTTGGGAGTAGACTATGGCAGCATAAGATGAGAGTGTAGCACTGATTAAGATCAAGGCGATCGCTGATGTGTATCGCTGGGATGTGATTAACCATTGCACCCAAATTGGTGCTGTTGGCGACAGCGGACTAATTTTTGATTTTGCCAACCTTTGGGGTGAAATTTTAGTTTGGGCAGCAATTTTAGATTTAGGCGCAAATGACATCACAGTTCTCCAACTTATTTGTCTAAAATCAATCATACATAGCTAAATTAACTTGATAGATATCCATTTTTAGCTATAACTGATTTTACTGTGTTATAATATTGCGCGGTCTAAGCTAAGCGAAAAAAAGCAGATTTCACTTTTTGCGCTGGCCTAGCTGAGAAACTTTGCAGCAAGAATCTCCCGTTACAGCATCAGCTTGACGGCTAAACTGTCGATGTTATTATCATGATCTAGCAGGTAATCTAATCTGCACTAATTAACTCACGAGGAGTGTATGAATAAAAAAATTTGGTCTGTAGTTTTCGGACTTGGCTTAGCTTTTACCTTGGTAGCCTGTGGTGAGCAAGCACAAGAAACAACACCCCCAGCCGCAACCACACCCGCAAAACCTCCAGCGGCAACCACACCTCCAGCGGCAACCACACCCGCCGCTACTCCAACAACACCTCCAAAGCCTTAAGGAATTGCCAACTCTTTATTAGCTTTCGCTAGCTAAGCATCTATATTTTTGGGGAAAATAATTCTTCGCCCCATAAAGCGAAAAATTATCTCATCTGAAGGAGTTCTGCCTTTTTCAAAGAGTTTTTTGGCAACAGGGACAAGGGAAAAGGCAGAAAAAAACCTTTACCCTTGACCAATTTTGGGTTTAATAATAGTAGCTGTTTTCTCAATGCTTTTATTACAATTTAGTACTTCCCATTACTGTCGCAAGGCGCGGTTAGCATTGGGATATAAAGGAATTAGCTACGGAGTAGAGAATTTAACGCCGGGATTGCATAGAATAAAGTTAAAACCAATGACAGGTTTAACTACTGTACCAGTGCTATTACCACAACAGTCGGGTAAACCTGAGTGCATCGCAGATTCTACCGAAATTTTCAAGTTTTTGGAATCTTACCAACCTGAACCAAGTTTATTACCGAAACCAGAGCAGCAAACAGCAGCTTGGATGTTAGAAGATTGGTTAGATGAAAGTATTGGCACTGCCACTAGATTCATTTATTATGATTTTCGAGCCGGAGTTGGAAAGCAAATTGATCCTTCTTGGTTTAGCCAACTTTTAATTCAGGTAGTGCGTCGTCAGTATCAGATTAATGCAGCTACGGTAAATCTGGCGAAAGAGCGGATTAAGTTAGCATTGGAAGTATTAAGACCTTGGCAAGAGCAACCCTATTTAGTAGGAGAAAGTTTGAGTGTGGCAGATATAGCAGCCGCCGCCTTGTTGAGTCCTTTGGCTTTAATCCCTGAATATCGACAGGAGTATCCTTGGTTATTTGCCAGGATAAAGGAAATTCACGAAATTTGTCGAGAGCCATTGCCACCGGGGTTGGTTTAGGCTCCTGGGGCAGGGGGGCTCCTGGGGCAGGGGGGCTCCAGAGGCAAAATAGAAAATCTAAAGTTATGTAGGTAATAGGTAATTAGGGAATGTTTTATAGATTGGGGAAGATGGGGATTTTGGGTTTTGCTGTGCCTTTGTGGGTGGGGTGTTTTCCGAGGGTTGTGCAAGCCCTGCCGCCGCCAGAGGATATGCCGGAAGAGATTTTGCGGACGGAAATTATTACAGAGGCTCGAAGTCCGATCGATGGTAAACTTTTGAGTGCAGCTGAGTATGCTGAATTAATAGCATCTCTACAATTAGATTCCCCACCTGAGCCAATGGTTAGTAGCGATATCAAGTATTTGCTTTTTCTGCTGCGTTTGCGATCGCAAATCCGTCTAATTCTACCGTTTTTAGATTTTAGTTTTTAGACTTTGCCCTCTTACCCAGGTCGAACCTGGGTATGAGACTTGGGAAATTCTACCTCCCAGGCTGCTTTGTAAAACGAGAGAGCTTGACTAAATCGGCAAATTATTAACTAAACTTACTTATAGTTGCCTATTATGAGTAAGTTATGTGGAAGGTTTCAGAATTTGGAGATTTGGTTGGAGTTTCGGCATCGACACTTCGTAGATGGGAGCAGGAAGGC
>NZ_JBHFNQ010000074.1:0-9162 GCF_041929345.1 Floridaenema aerugineum BLCC-F46 | reverse complement strand
TTTTTTTTTTTTTTGTGTTTCTTTTTTTTTTCTTTCCCTCTCCCCCCCAACAACGTACTAAAAGGGGATTTCATCATCATTATTTACCTCTATTTTTTGATTTTCTGAATCAGGTAATTCGATTACACCAGCGATTAATTTCCAACAAGGATCGCCACCTTCCCAATCTTCCGGTCGCCAAGGCATACTTAAACTAACTGTTACTAAACAATGATTTTTCGGACGATAGCCTAAGTCTAATTTTCGCACAAACACTGGATCTGTAATACTTGTAGTCAGTCTTTGATGATTTTCGGTGACAATTGTCCCTTCCCATTTTTGGCTTCCTTCGTATACTGCTTTCAAAGGTCTAACGTAAAATTCTACTACTTTTACTAGTTGTAAAGTCCGTCGCTGAGGAAATGGTAATGATTGCAAAAATGGGACTTCTACATATTTCAAATCATTGTGCAAAATATATTCTTCATTGCTGCAATATTTCAGCAAATAAGTTGCGGGAAATTGTCCAACTCGCTGCCATTTACCCGGTAAAATTGAAAGGTTTTCGCTTTCAAAACCGTAGTCTGGGCCTGTTTTCGCTAACGGAATTTGTAAAATATCTAATAATGCTGGTTCTGTTCCGCCAATTTGTCGAATTTCTTTGGTAACTTGGCCAACAGGTAAATCGGAAACTGGACGAATCCATTGTCCTTTAATAGTAGTAATTCCGGCGATGCACCTTTCGCCGCGCTTCCATGAATTAGCAAGGCAAATTATTCGAGTTACAGATGGCATATTTTTACATTTCCCCATTTATCCTTTAAATATTCGGCAACTAAGCGGCGATGACAATGATGTGGTTTTGGTTCGCTACAAAGCAAACATCCACAGTCTAAAATTTCGGGAGTAACTGTTTTTTCGATCTGTCGCTGTTCGATTAAATTTAAGAATTGTTTTTCGTAAGTTTCCCAATCTCCGCCATTCTTTTTGTATGCGTCCAAGATGTCTTTTGTTGGTGCTAAGTCTAAAATATGGATGTATTCGATATTGCCGATTTTCTGGAGAAAATATTCTAAGTCTTTGCGCTTGGTGAAACCTGCTAGTTGGGAAACGTTATTTAGGCGGGTGTCGATGATTTTTCGCACTCCAGATTTCAGCAATGTTTCAAAAAATTGCTCGGCGCTTTTTTGGGTGAAGCCAATTGTAAATAGGTTAATTTCTTTACTCATTTTCGTTGCTGTTTGGTGAGGTTTTGATGTATGCAATTTCATTGCCTTGACGATTATAAGCTGCTTCGATGTCGATCGCTTCTGGTTTGTCAGGTTCTAATTCAAATAAAGTTAGTTGAATTGGTTGATTTGGATCTTCGGTTTTATTAAATTTGCCTAAAAGTCTGGTTTCTAGTTGCTGATGAGTTTCTAAATTGCCATCTGATAAAATATGATTAATTTGTAAGTCAAACTTTCGCAGTTGGCGACAAACTAAAATGGTCCGATGACAGGTAATAGGATCTTTTTCGGCACACATTAAGGCAATTTTGTAAGTTTCTGCGCCTTTAAGTAAACGCTGAATTCCTGTGGCAAATAAGTTAGTTGCGGCGATTCTTTCGTACAAAGCTTTTCCTGTAATGTCGTAACAACTTAAATCTTCCGGTCTTGCGCCTAGTTCTCGACCTAAAAAAACATAGTTTATTCCGGCATTTAATAATGATGTTTTTAAGGCGGGTTGACTGAAGTGGGGGAAACGGCGGCTGTAGGGGTGAGAACGCACATCGGCTACTGCGGTAATTCCGTGTTGTTTTGTTAAGGAAATAAAGGTTTCAATATTAAGATTTGAATGACCTATAGTAAATAGTTGATTCATTAGCGTTATAATTTCTATACATTCTGGCAAATGTATTGTGATAATTATACTATTTTTTGGGGAAAACTCAAAATATTAGTTAAAAAGTGCGATCGCTTCAACAACTCCACTTTTAGAATCTACTGCCAGCATTCGCAGCTAATTTTTAGGAAATCTCAATCTTCAATTATCCCATAGACATTTCTTTTCAAAGATTGTAGAGACGTTGTATACAACGTCTCTACAAGGGTTATCCCGATGAGCAGTCTAAATTAGGCGATCGGCAAATCACGATCGCTAATATTTCAGCAGGTTAATACTAGGGGGAAAAAAATATCAATAACTATCTGGTGAAGTCATCTAAGTAAAATTCAGACTTCGCTATCATTAATTTTCGGGATTTTATCACTCATTAGTTATTAGTATTAATGAGGAAAATTTGGAACCAAATTTAGTGGAAAAATTTGGTTTGTTTATGTTATCTTAATGGTATCTAGGCTCAAAAGCGCTGCACGGATTAAGCAAGCAGCGACAATTTGAGCCCGAATTTTAGAGCGCAAAAAAAATTCATGGAAGCCAAATTCAAAGGGCTTTAACCAAAAGTCAGTTATGCAGCACTGCGAGTGAACAGGTTCCACAAGAAGATGGCAACAATTGCACCTAAAACAGCGACAATAACGCCAACAATACTTAAACTTGAGGAGGTTAGAGCTAAAGTCCCTGTAGTGAATAAGTTAGCCAAACTTCCACCAACAAAAGCGCCGATGATACCTAGTAAAATTGTGCCGAGAATGCCACCGCCTTGGTGTCCGGGATAAATAGCTTTAGCGATCGCACCAGCAATCAATCCTAAAATGATCCAAGCAAGAATATTCATGGTAATTTTCTTTTTATCCTCTTCTTTTGACATTTACAATCTATCAGTAACAATTTGCCTAACCCATCTGCCATCCGATATAAACTGATTTTTTATATGGGAATAAATCTTTTGGTATACTCGTTGAACAGAAAATAAAAAAACTATGTCTGCTGTATTTTTTCGTGATTCATCGCAACCAAACAGAGAAAGAATAAGCAATCTGTTACAAGCAGTAAACTGGCAGTGGAGAAGGGTAAATTTTAGTCAATCCAAGAAAATTATTGTGAACTATCAGGGATAGAAATTGGAGAAGTAGAAAATGAATGTTCCTGAAGATATTTTTGCTGGTGGTGGAGAAATGGGAGCTTTAATGCGAAGTTTTGACTGGGGGAATACTCCTTTAGGTATAGTAGAAAATTGGCCGCAAAGTTTACGGACTGCGGTGAGTATTTTGCTCAATTCCCCTGATCCAATCTTTATATGTTGGGGTTCTCAGTTCATTAAGCTATACAACGATAATTACATCCCCTTTTTGGCAGAAAAACACCCCCAAGCTTTAGGAAAACCTTTTGCTGAAGTTTGCCCGGAGATGTGGTCAGCAATGGGTTCAATGTTAGAAAAAGTGAGAGCAACTGGCAAAGCTGACTTACCGGAAAATATGCAAATTTTCAAATATGGCAATAAATACCCAGAAAAAGTTTATCTGAAATTTTCTTATGCGCCTATTCGAGATGAAAGTGCTCAGGTGGGGGGAATATTTGTTACTTGTAGAGAAACTACTCAGAATGTGCTTCAACAGCTTTCTTTCAATGAGCAGCGATTGCAAGAAAGTCAACGTTTGTTACAGCAAATAATTGATACAATTCCGGGAATTTTATATATTTATGATTTAGTAGAGAATCGGAATGTTTATGTAAATCAGCAAATTACTGACTTGTTGGGATATAGGCCAGAACAAATTCAAGAAATGGGAGAGATGTTATTTCCTCTATTAGTGCATCCCGATGATTTAGTTAAATTTCCTGACCATATCGAGCAGTTTCACTCACTTCCAGAAGGAGTAATTTTAGAACTCGAATATCGGATGCTAAGAGCTAATGGTGAGTGGTGTTGGTTTAGTGGTCGGGCAACTGTATTCAATAGAAATGCTGATGGTTCACCGAGACAAATTCTCGGTACTGCTTATGATATTACTAAACGTAAGCAAGCTTTATCGGAGTTGCGAGCGCAAAAAGAGCGTTTTGAATTAGCAGCAGCGGCTGTAAATTGTTTAATTTATGATTGGGATTTGCCAACAAATTTAGTCCAAAGAACTGATGGTTTAACACGCATTTTTGGCTATTTACCTGAAGAAGCAGAACCAACGCGAGATTGGTGGTCTAGTTTGATTCATCCCGAAGATTTATCCCCGGCAAAGGAGAAAGTAATTTCTCAGTTAGTTAGTCAAAATCGTTATGAAGTTGAGTATCGAGTTCGCTGTAAAAATAATCAATATTTGTATGTAATAGACCAGGGTTTTGTCATTAAAGATAGTCAGGGACATCCAGTGCGGGTAGTGGGGACTACTACAGATATTAGCGATCGCAAAAAGTTAGAAATAGCCTTACGATGTTCCCAAGCTAAACTTAATGATATTCTGAACAGTGCGATCGCTGCTATTATCAGTTACCGAGTATATGCTGATGGTAGTTGGGAACATGAATATTTTTCCGCAGGTTGTGAAAAAGTTTTTGGTTTTACCGCCACAGAATTAACAGAAAATCCTCATCTTTGGATGTCAAGAGTATTACCAGAAGATTTAGCTTCGTTGCTTCCTAATCGTTATCAAGATATCTTTGCTGGTCGGACTAATTCAATGGAATATCGATTTCAACATAAAGATGGAACTTGGTGTTGGATTTCCGATATCATGACTTCTCGATATGAAACAGAGTTAAATTGTTGGATTGCAACTGCTGTAGCAACTGATATCACGGAACGCAATCAATTATTAGGTGATGTGCAACTACGAGCAAGTCAATTACGCGGTTTAACGGAAGCATCATTAGCAATGAATTCTGTATTGTCAATTGAACAAGTATTGCAAGTAGTAACAGAACAAGCGCGATTAATTATTGGTGCTCATCAATCAATTACAACTATGGCGATCGAAGGAAATTGGCGAAAACCAATTCATGTTGTTTCTTTTTCTGATAAATATGCTCAATGGCAAGATTACCAACCTAACTTTGATATCTGCCAAATCTATCCGCAAATTCGCCAGATGAATCAAGTTTTAAGAATGACAGAAACCGAACTAATTCTAGACCCTAAATGGATTGAATTCAATCAAGAAATGGAAAAACATCCACTAATGCGGGGTTTATTAGTTGCACCATTAATTAGAAGAGATGGAGTAAATATTGGAGTGATTCAACTTTCTGATAAACATTCTGGCGATTTTACCGAAGCAGATGCAGATATTTTAGTGCAGTTGGCGCAGATGGCTTCGGTCGCGATCGAAAATTCTCGGTTATATGAAGCCGAACAAAATGCGCGTACTCAAGCGGAATCAGCTAACAGAATTAAGGATGAATTTTTAGCCGTTCTCTCCCATGAATTGCGATCGCCTTTAAATCCGATTGTCGGTTGGTCAAAATTACTGCGAAGTCGCAAATTCGATCAAAAAACTACCGATCGCGCTTTAGAAACGATCGAGCGCAATGCTAAATTACAAACTGAATTAATCGAGGATTTATTAGATGTTTCCCGCATTCTTCAAGGTAAACTCACACTCAATGTTTGTTCTGTTGACTTAAAAACTATCGTGGAAGCGGCAATTGAAACAGTACGTTTAGCAGCAGAAGCAAAATCAATTCAAATTAAAACTTTGTTTCAATCAAATGTTAGCTTAATTTCTGGCGATCCAAATCGATTACAACAAGTAATTTGGAATTTGCTTTCCAATGCAGTGAAGTTTACACCCAATGGCGGAAAAGTAGAGATTGAGTTAGAGCAAATTGGTATCTTTATATTAATTCGAGTCAGCGATACTGGTAAAGGAATTAAAGCTGATTTCATTCCCTATATTTTTGATTACTTCCGTCAGGAAAATAGCAGTACAACTCGCAAATTTGGCGGCTTAGGTTTAGGTTTAGCAATTGTACGCCATTTAGTAGAATTACATGGAGGAATTGTCCAAGCAGATAGTCAAGGTGAAGGTAAAGGAGCTACTTTTACAGTTCAATTACCAGTAAAACCTGCTAGCTCAGAGGCAAAATTAGAAACCAAAAAGCCAGATTTAAAAACTAACTTAAATGGTGTGCGAGCTTTAGTTGTCGAAGATCAAGAAGATACGCGAGAATTAATTGTCACACTGCTAGAACAAGCAAGTGCCGAAGTAATTCCTGTCGCCTCCGCTCAAGAGGCATTACAAGTTTTAACCCAATCAGAAATCGATATTTTATTAAGTGATATTGGAATGCCAGAAATTGATGGTTATACGTTATTACAGGAAGTTAGAAATCACCCTAACCAAAAAATTAGCCAAATTCCCGCGATCGCACTTACCGCTTATGTAGGTGAATTTAATCAGCAACAAGCCCTGAAAGCCGGATTTCAAAAACATCTCGCTAAACCAGTTGAACCAGTAGAATTGATTGCCCTTGTAGCAAAGTTAGTTAATAATTCCTAAATCAAGAAAATTTCATCCTTTATATAGATGCCTAGTGTAGGAAGATACATTATTTATGAATAAAAATCCCTGCTTTAGATAGATTTTGTTAAAGAAAAAATTCGCTTCAATAAAATGATTCGTAAACTGCTCTGCGGAAGAAGTTATTAAAAAAAGAATCTCGATTACCAGATGTTAAAGCCTTAGAAAATGCCGTTGATGCCGAACTTTTAACTTGGCCTCCAGGTAATTTAGCTAATTTTTGTAAGCGATCGGCCTGACGTGCTGCTAGTACAACATTGTATCCTTTACTAGCAAATAATTCAGTTGTTGCTTTACCAATGCCTAGAGAAGCACCTGTAATTAGTACAGTTTCAGTCATAATTTTGTCTAAAAATCTGCTGGGTTATCTCTCAGCTTGGTAAACAGAATTGTGAAAATATTCTCACTTTTCTCAGATTTTGACTGCTGATTTAAGCTTCTACTTTCTTTAGGTATCCTACAGGATTTTTTATATTTTTTATAATCTAGAAATATCTACCCTCAGAAGTGTAAGGCTTTTAGAACTGTAGACAGAGCAAAGAAAAATTTTTGACAGTTAGAATCGAAAAGTAATTGTTAAGTAATGTAAAATGACGACTGAAGTCACCAATTTATCGGCTTTTAATAACAGTAGTAAAAGTAGAGAAGCTAACTTTTCTGGTCTATCAATTTCTCGGAGCATAGCTAATTTTTATGGAATTATTATTGCAGCTGTAATTCTTTCATTATGGGCAATTAATTTAGGAATACTACTTTCTATTGATATCAGAAAACTACAGTTTTTATGGCTTATACCTGCTATATTTTGGCAAACCTTCCTCTACGCAGGTCTGTTTATCACTGCTCATGATGCCATGCACGGTGTAGTATTCCCTGCCAATCTTAAAATTAACCATTCGCTCGGAGCGATCGCAGTATTTTTATACGGTTTATTTGACTATAAAGATTTACTGAAAAAGCATTGGTTACATCACCGTTATCCGGCAACTGAACTTGACCCAGATTATCACGATCGGGTGCATAAAAGCTTTTTTGGTTGGTATTTCCACTTTATGAAAGGTTACTCCAACTGGAAGCAACTTTTAGGATTAGCATTAGTGTTTTTGTTGCTAGCCGAAGGGTTACATATAGCTAAAATAAACTTGGTTTTATTTTGGATCGTTCCCTCACTTTTAAGCTCATTACAATTGTTTTATTTTGGAACTTACCTCACCCACCGAGAGCCAAAAGAAGGATATACAAATCAACATAGAGCAACAAGTAATAACCTTTCACCTTTCTGGTCATTCATTACCTGTTACCATTTTGGCTACCATAAAGAACATCACGATCACCCTCATCTTCCTTGGTGGAAATTACCAGAAGTTTATCAAAAATAGGTGACTAATTTTAAATAATTAAACTCAGCAAAAAAATCCAAAATAATCAGTTTTGAGATCTTCATACTCAAGACTGATTAAACTTATTTTTTTGCTTGTCAGGATGATTGCAAATAAAAAATATATAGCATTCTCAGAGGTGGAAAAATGCTTCAATCTTGGATGGTAATTGGAGGCATAACTTTAATAGTTGCCCTTGGTACTATTTTGATGAGACCGCGTGATACAGTTTGGGGAGTGGAATTACGCCGACCTCAATGGTTAGTTTTTGAACCTGCTATTCCTTTTATTTGGACTTTCATTTTTGTCTGTGGTGCAGGGTCAGCTATTTTAGTTTGGGAAAAAGATCCGGGTAGTTTAAAAACTTGGCTACTCATGGCACTTTACCTAATCTTAGAAGTAGTGACAGTGGCTTATATCCCCATGACGCTAAGACTAAGAAGCTTAAAAGTTGGCTTGATATTAGGAGCAGTGGGATTTGTTTTAGCTGTTTCACTAACACTTTTAATTTGGCCTATTTCTGGTTTAGCTGCTGCTTTATTAGTACCTTATTTGCTGTGGAGTCCTGTTGGCACATATACTACTTGGGAAATGATTCAACTCAATCCAGAAGCAGCTTAATCACTTAATTTTAAGTCGCTGAGTGTGATTGTTAATTTACTAATCATACCTTAGAGGTAGTTAAATAAATAGCATAATTACCTCCAGGGATGAAGAAATTGTAAGCTCTGCTTTTTATGATGATCCCAGTAGTGAAATAAAAAGAGGATGTTATTTATGGCTGTGAAACAAATCGATGACTTATCGCCTGAAGTTAGAGAACAATTAGCTGATGGTTCTGAACAATATTTTCTAGCTGCTTTCAATAGCGCCTACGAAAATGGAATGGATGAAGAATCTGCTATGAATGTAGCTTGGAATAGTTTGGGAGTAAACTTTGAAAAAGGTCAAGATGGCAAATGGCACAAGAAGCCAGAAGAACCAGGTATACATTACAAACCTGTTACTTCGGGCGGTAACTAAGTAACAAAAAAACAGCCGATTGTGCCAAATTTTATTTACATTTTCTGTAGGGTGCGTTAACGCCAGTGTAACGCACCTTCCCACTACCCAGGCTTCCAGACTTATTGCTGGGAAGGTGCGTGAAGGTGCGTTATGTTATTGAATAACTCAGAGTTATTGCTGGGAAGGTGCGTTACGTTATCACTAAACTTATTGAATAACTCAGAGTTATTGCTGGGAAGGTGCGTTACGTTATCACTAAACTTATTGCTGGGAAGGTGCGTTACGTTATCACTAAACTTATTGAATAACTCAGAGTTATTGCTGGGAAGGTGCGTTACGTTATCACTAAACTTATTGCTGGGAAGGTGCGTTACGTTATCACTAAACTTATTGCTGGGAAGGTG
>NZ_JBHFNQ010000073.1:0-19628 GCF_041929345.1 Floridaenema aerugineum BLCC-F46 | reverse complement strand
GCTATCAGCTAATAATTATGGGTTTAAGTCCCCCACTATATCGTAAACGATTAGTGGCAAGCTTTAGTGGTGGGTCTAAATCCCCCACTATAAGCAGTCAAAAGCTGATAGCTGATAGCTGATGGCTGAACACTTTTTTAAGTATCGGGAGTTAAAAATCTTTTAACTCCCGTTAATTCTATCGACAAAATACGTTACTTCTGCAAAATTAGTAGCTCGTGGTTGCAGCTTTTTAACACACTCATTCTTTCCTTGAAAACTTCTTGCCACATCTTTAGGACACAATAATTTTTGATGGGATTGTAATACAAATCATTATCTTCGACTCTGAGAACTACAGCAAAAATACCACCTGGTTTAAGAATCCGAATCAGTTCCTCAAAGCTTTCTAAAGGAACTTGATTGCGAGTAAAAACGCCTGTTGATACTAAAGCGTTAAACGTATTATCTGCAAAAGAAAGAGTGTTACCCAACTCTTCTAGATGCAAAGCATTGTATATCCCCTGGTCTTTTAATAGGTCTAAAGACTTTTGGCTAATATCCAGTCCTTGGAGATTTTTAAAGCCGTAAGAATTGAGTTCTCGACCTAATAATCCTGTACCACACCCTATATCTAAAATTAAAGCATCTTTCTTTAAATAGGATCTGAGGGTGTAAGCAATATGGTTGAGTAAAACCGTCCAGCCGTTATCGTAATGTTCCTGGTCGTAAAATAATACCCAAGAATCGTATTTTCCCCTCACTTCTTCGAGGTTTTCAAAGTAATCTGTTAATCCATTTCGATAATCTTGCTCATCATCTTTTTTCAAGATTTTATACAGAACATCTTTGATAATATAGCCGATTAAATTGAGGTCGTCGAAATTAAAAGATGATGGCAATCTCAGATCGCAAGCAGAAGAAATAATCGATTCGGTTTTTTCTAGGCTGGGTGTTTCCGTAAATGAGTATTGCCAGTTTTTGTAATAACGAGAATTATCGTCTCTGCCAAAAATCTGGATCGCCACACCCCTCTCGCTAGTTTGTTGTAAAAATTGATCTACCTGTTCTGAAGTTAATCCCAAAAGATTAAATTGCAAACTGTCAGGCGCACGTTTTACTTTTGACAAAGGAGAGGGAATATAAATATTTCTGACAGAACTGAGAATTTCTGCTAACCGATCGTACTTTTGTATACCTTGAAATATCTTGTCTTCTAAAAATTCTATTTGAGGTCTTAAGACAGCAGCAGTTAAGTTACTCATTCGCAAACTAAAATTAGGAACATGAGGCTTCAATTTTTCAAATAAATCGTCATCATAAGGACGAGCCAGATGTTTTTTGTATAACTTTTCGTAAGAACCCGATCCTAGAATACAATAGGCAGCAAATTGTGGATTATTAGTGGCAATTAAACCCCCTTCACCAGAGTTGAGTAATTTATAACTTTGGGTACTAAAGCAAGCAATTTCTCCATGATGTCCTACTAAGTTTCCATCCCATTTTGCACCTAGACTATGAGCGCAATCTTCTATTAAATAAATTCCCGCGTTGTCACAAATATTCTTGACAGCATCTAAATCTGAAATATGTCCTCTCATGTGAGACAAAACAAAGAACTTTGCTTCTGGATGAGCTTCTACTTTAAGTTTTAAATCTTCAATATCAATTCCATATTCAGAGTTACACTCCACGTAGATCGGAACTCCACCAGCATGAACAATACTACTAGGAACTGCTGTGAAGGTAAAAGAATTAGTCAATACTTTGTTTCCAGCTTTGACCCCTGTTGCTTTCAGGGCTAAAAAGAGCGCACTTCCACAGGAGTTAACTGCAATAACATAGTTATGTTTTGTGTAGAGACTAAATTCATATTCCAGTTTGGCTACTTCAGTTGCCAGTTCCTCATCTCCATCTTTTAACTCATAAGGCTGGCTATAATTGCTCAAATCATCTGAAAAGTTATAGCGATAAAGTCTTCCTTTTTGCATCAATTTTATTGCTTGCTCAATACCTGCTTGAGGAATTTGGTCGGGGGTTTTGAAACTTTTATTAAATTTAATTACTGATTTTTGTTCTTGTTTTGATGCGATCGGGTTAATTTTCATTTTTGATTACCCTTGGTCGATAATTTTGCCATGACTTAAAAACACTATAATGCTATTTCCGCAAAAGGAACATTCCAAAATTCCAACTTTTTAATGTCTAAATAATCGACAAAATAGAGTATATTGGGGGAATTATCACCGATAATCTCATCATGTATGTCGATCTCTAGGATCTGTAAAAGCCAACCTGACTCTGCTCCTGTTGTCGTGACGGGCCAATTCGACGATATTGATGTTTGGGCCGAAGCCATCAAACATTTGAATGTTACTGGCAACCAGTTAACCTCTGGTCAGTTTGTGGGGAGAGTTAATTTGGCAGACTTGGAGAGCGTGAAGTTTACTGACGTTACCTATAATCAAGCGATGAGAATAAAGGGGTTAAAAAATCCTCATCTCCTGGCATTTACGATCGCACTTCAAGGCAATCAGACACAGGTACTGTCTCATGGTTGTCCGATCAAAAAACACGACCTATTTGGTTTCGAGCCAACGAGAGAAATTGATATGACGGCAGGGAAAGACGCTCACATAGTCGTCGCCAACGTTAATTTGACAGTTTTCCAGTCCCTCGCCGAGCAAATGGGATACCATGACTTAGGGCAAAAGTTTCTCCAGCAAAATTCACTCCATTTCCATCCCGCTTCATTTCGCCATCTCAGAGCTTATTATCAGCAAGTCTCTCAAATGTTTATTCATCAACCATCATTATTAATGGAGTCGCTAGCCCAATCCCACATCGTCGAAAATTTCTTGCCGTTGCTGATGGATACGATCGGAGCAGGTATCCGACAAAAAAAGCCGATAATCAAAACTTTACGCCGTTACCCGCTCGTGAAAAAAGCCGAAGAAATTGCCCAATCTTATATTGACAAACCCTTAACCCTTAAACAATTGTGCGACGCATTGGAAACTAGCAGTAGCGCCTTATGTTATGGATTTCAAGACATTTTTGGCATGAGTCCAATGGCCTATATCAAGATTCAACGACTCAATGGGGTACGTCGCGCTTTAAAAAATGCTGACCCTGAGAGAATAATGGTGATGCAGGTGGCTCATGAGTGGGGATTTTGGAGTTCAGGGCATTTTGCCAGAGATTACCAACAAATGTTCGGTGAATTGCCATCAGAAACGCTGGGACAACAGTCTCAAATCAGAACAAACTAATCAGCATTAATCTTCACTACTTTCCCGAGAAGCCGGAACTAGAATTCCTTTTTGCAGCAATACTTTTATAAACATCTTTCGCAGAATACGTTGAATCTGAAGATGCTTTCCGGGCTTAACTTTTGTCAAGGTTCGCAGCATCAAGTTCGACTCACCTAAAGTTTCTATGCCATCAACTTGGGTCGGTTCGAGGACCTCCGAATAGCTGGCTTTTAAATGTTGTCCGATCTTCTCAATAATTTGATAGACGTGGCTCAAATTGGCATCGTAAGGTACAACCACTTCTACCAGTGCAAAAATGTACTCTTTGGAGTAATTGGTAATTGATCCCATCTCGCCATTGCGAATAATCTGTAATTGACCATTGGGATGTCGGATGCGGGTGGTTCTTAGTTCGATCGCTTCTACAACACCCTCTACTACTTTCTCTTCAGCTTTTCCTGCTTCAACATAGTCACCCACTAAATAGTAGTTTTCAAACAGAATAAAAAAGCCGCTAACTATATCGTTAATTAGTGCTTGTGCGCCTAAACCCACCGCTATACCAACAATACCTGCACCAGCTAGTATGGGAGCTGGATTAATGTCGAGAGTATAAAGGATGGAAATCCCGACGGTGAAATAAATTAAGTATTGCAATAGACTGCGAAACAAGGGAATCAAAGTTAAGCGTCTGCTTCTTTGGGTGTCCGTCAAATCTTGCTCTTTAAATACTATTTCTTCTATGAATAAATAGACGACTTCAAAAATTACCTGACTTAAGAAAATCATGGCAATGATTTTGATCATTCGCAGACCAAAATCGGACATTTTGGCGATCGACTCTACCTGCTGAACTACTAATGTGGCGATGCAGACATAAATGACAAATTCCAAACATCGCTTCAAAAAGGGGATTAAGTGTCGTAGGCGATCGTAGAATCTTAACCAGTTATCAGAACTAGAGTATTTGACGGTGAGAGCATCGAAAATATCAACGATCGAAGCCACTGCTTTGAGGATAAGTAATCCCACAGCAGTTATTAAATAGATTCTGAGTGCGATCGACAAATAGTCGGAAACTATTGCTGGTAATTGGAGAAACAGAACACAACAAATGATTACCCACAGCCAAATTCCCCATTTGATTCTTTGATAAAGTGCCTGGAAGAAAGCTTCAATAATCTCATCGTCTGCGGTGCTTCTTTCTATGGTTTTAGCGCGATTACTTACTACTTTCAAAGTATATTTGAGTATTTTTAGAGCGATCGCTGCTACAATTACTGCGCCAATACTTTGAGCAATACCAATTCCCAGTGTCACCCAAAATCCTGCCGGGATTTGCCCAATCAAGTCTAGCGTATATTTTTGCAGGTCTTGACCTTGATAAATCAAGAAACCATTAACACCTACAATCAAAATACACAAGACCGCACCAACAAGTAACAACAATCCTGTAATGTTCCGGCGCAGGATTTTGATTTGGCGCTCATTTAAATTAAATATTGAAAATTTAATCAACAGCTTGGATAAATTTCCGACCAGCCAAATCAAGGATAGAAAAGCAATTATTACCAGGCCGACTTCCGCCACTATAATTAATAGGTTGCTCATTTTTTCCGGCAATTACTTTAATTTTTATTATTCGATTTTCTGCGCTTTTTTATCAAGTCTTGGAGTAAAAGTAGGTTCGAGATTTTTCCTCCTTTAACTAACCTACTTTTCTCGAAATTTTCACTCTAATTATTGGCTGCTTTTTGAGACTGTTTATATTTTTCTGGCTCAGTTCGGAGATCCACATACAAGAAATTGATGCCCTCTTGCTCTAACAGTTCTAAAATAGCTAGATTTAAATTTTTCTCAGCATCAAAGTAGAGATTTGCATCATTAACAAAGGCAACGACTTTAATGACACGGGCATTATTTTCAATGTGACTAAATCGAACAATCATCTCTGAGGATAAACCCTTAATAGATGAGGACATTTGTCGAATAGCATCGCAGATTCTGGCGGTTTGCTTGGCTGAAATATTATCAATCTTGAGGGTTAAACTAAGACCCCATTTTAATTCCTTACCCGGATTTTGTGACCAATTTTCTACGATTCCCGTAATCATTCTCGAGTTGGGCATTTTCACAATCGAACCCCACTGATAAACATGAAGGGTTGTAGTTCTAAATCCAATACTCATGACTTGTACAAAACCCTGCAATCCGACAACTGAAACCCAATCCCCTTCTCGATAGAGATTATCAGAGTAGATAATAATTGTACAAAACCAGTCATAAACTATATCTTTCAACAGCAAACCTAAAGTAATACCAGCACCACCTAATAAACCAACTAGTGCTGCTGCGGATTGTCCTAAAAAGATTTCACTGATCTTGATAGCAATGACGATAACTGCCGCCGATTGAAAAATCTTCGGCATTAAAGGTCTGAGCAATTCATCTAACTCTGTGTCACTTTGTAGCAACAGATTAGCAATTATTTGACCAAAGATAGAAGCCGATCGGAAAACCGCATAAGCAATTATGAAAACGACTATCAAATTGAGCGCCCTGCCGATTGTTTCGCTCAATTGCGGCCCTAATTCCGGTGCCATAATTTCTTTGACAATCCACAGTCCACCAATCAGAATTAACCAACTTAAAGAAGGTTTGAGAATTGCAATTAATTCATCATCAAGGGTGGTCTTGGTTTTGCGAGTCAAGCGCTCAATAGTTTTAACTATAGCTGCAATCACAAATCGTCTCAAGGTTTGTGTCAGCGTCAATATGATAATGACAGCAACTATTTTGCCGAGCGGCACTCCTGAATAATCGAGATTTTTTAGTGTATCCCACAATTGTTCCATGATTTACTTTTTCTCCTGATCTATCCCGCGTACTACTCAAAATTGGGACGGAACCAATTGCGGTAATATCTTAATAATATTTTAATGTTTCTGTCCCAATTCAAGAGTCTTACTTATGATTATTTTGTGAAATAATCATACCACGAGAGTGGTAATACCGATCGCAGAAAGAATATTTAAATTTCTTCTTGCTCATCAGGAAACTGTAAGACAGGTATCTTGTCTGTTTATCACTAACTTTGCTAGTTTTGAGCAATTCTAAAACCAGCGTGTTGGTAGAAATTAGGACGAAACCAATTGCGATAAAACCTTAAAGCTTCTGTTCCATTTGTCGCCCAAGCACCACCCAACATCATCTTATGTTTGCTATCAAAAAAGGGTGCTGAGTTTTCTTCATAAAGAAAATGGGGTTCAAATCCTGGCAATGGGTTAAAATCATCATTCAACCATTCCCAAACATTGCCACGCAAATCGTACAACCCAGAAGGGCTTTCGGCTTGTTTTAATATACCAACTGGGCTAGGTGAACCAAATTTTAAATTAAGATTGAAATCATTGATTCTATCTAATCCAGAAGTTTTTCCGTTAGCATCAGAGCCATAAGTTACTAAATGCCATTCTGCTTCACTCATTAAGCGAATTGTCTCACCTTTCCAGCGACAGTAAGCCATTGCTTCATAATAATTTACTTCCACAGGCCAATCTAAAGGTAGTTCAATTTCATCAAACATTCCCCTATATTTGTAGCCACCATTATTAGGTATCCAAAATTTGGGATGTTTGACGTTATATTCAATTTTCCAACCCCAAGATTCTTCATCCCAGTAAACTTGATTTTCATAACCACCAGCATTAACAAATTCCTGAAATTCTCCATTGGTTATCATATACTTACTGGCAGCAAACGGTTCAACTTTAACTTGCCGATAACCATGATCGCAATCCCAACCATAAAGTGGGAAATCTTCCGGTTTACCAACTTCAACTAATCCCCCAGAAATTTCAATCATTTCATTAGGAGAAATGTCGCCATTAGAAGGTGCATATTGCCAATTTCCAGGACGTTTAACTTTCTCTACAGGAAGTTGTCGGATTAGCATGGAAGAAGTTTCAAAATGAATCCGTTGATGTTCAATTCCCATGATCAACGCCCAGAGGGGATGATTTTGATGAATTGGCAGATTAAGCGGCGTGTTTTTAATCAGTTCTGAAATGATTTCATAAGCTTGATGACGATATTCCCAAACTTTTTCTACTTCAGGCCATTGAATATGAGAAGTTTCTGCCTTCAGTTGGTCAGAACTGTGCGGATCAACCCCGACTCCTAATATCAATTCATAATCTGGGTTAAGCCTTTTTTCCAACAAATTCACCATGATTAATTTGTTGATATAAAAAGCGGCTGAATGACCTAAGTAAAAAATTAGGGGGTTTCTTAAGGAATCTGGTTTGAGATAGAATGTTTCTGAGCCAACTATGGTGTTCATCAGTACATCTTCCAGTTCCCAAGCGTTTTGAAAGTAATTGAAAATGGCTTCTTTGTTGCAAGTGTTTAGTGAGATTGGTGAGGCAAATTTTAGACTACTCATGGTGGCAATTTTTGTGTTTTTAATCGACTGTGGTACTAAGCTGAGGGAGCGATCGCAGCTAATTCATTAAACATCTCCAGAAATTAAATGTGTGTTACTTGAAACCCTTGTAGAGACGTTGTATACAACGTCTCTACAATCTTTGAAAGGAAATGTCTATTTAGCCACTTGACAAAGGACTAAACCAAACCACTTTTGCGGATCGGTAAAGATTTTTAGGGGTTTTAATCCTTTGGAATCTAAGTCTTTTTGCATGGTTTGTAAATCAAACTTCCGAGAGATTTCGGTGCGGATACTATCCCCAGCTTTCCAGTGAATTTTCAAGTCTAAACTTTCTATATTCACTACATGGCTTTTTTGGCAATGTAAGTACATTTCTATTTGATTTTCTTTTTGATTATAAATGGCTTGATGAGTGAATAAACTTGTGTCAAAATTGCCTTGAAAACGCCAGTTTAAATGCTCAAGCATATTTAAGTTAAAAGCTGCTGTTACTCCTTGAGAATCGTTATAAGCCGCTTCTAAAATTTCTATTGGTTTTTGCAAGTCAATGCCAAGCAAAAAGTAATCTCCTGGGTCGAGTACATCCCTAATTTCATCTAAGAAAAGATCGGATTCCTGTGGGGTGAAATTGCCGATCGAACTCCCCAAGAAAAAAATCATCCTCGCTGGCAAAGATGTGGGTTTTAATTCAGCGAGGGCTTGTTCGTAAGTGCCTACTAATGCTTTAATCTGTAAACTTGGATATTCCTTTTGTAATTGCTTAGCGCTATCTTTGAGAATGCTTTCACTAACATCGATCGGCACATATTTACAGGAATAATTTAGGGCTTGATAAGCATTTAACAACAAGCGAGTTTTCGTCGAACTACCACTACCTAATTCTACTAATTCACAAGCACCTGTTATCTGGGCAATTTCATCAGAGTATTCGCGTAAAATGGATGCTTCTGTTCGCGTCGGATAATATTCTGCCAACTCACAAATTTGCTCAAATAGTTGAGAACCTTGATGGTCATAAAAATACTTTGGCGGTAAAGTTTTTGGGCTTTTTGTTAGCCCTTTAATAACATCTTCGCCATCCTTATTTAAAGTTTGATGCTGTCCCTTAGTAACTGTCAAAAATGTTGTTGCCATTTTACTTTTGTTCTGAAATGTATACAATCACTATTGCAGATTTTGTTTTTTGGGGCAACAGTTTTTATTTAAATATTATTTTTTTGTATGAAAACTTGATTTTACTAAATTAGTAATCTATAATAATCATCGTATATTCACTCTCTAAGATGGGAAATAGCTATATTAGTTTTATTAATCAGTTATCAATAATTTTGCCAAAAAAAAGCGTTAATAGGAATTATTTACTATGGCAGTAAAACTCACCTAGTTCAAGAAAGCAGAAATTAAACAAATTTTGTGCAAGGAGTTTTCACCTTTTTCAACTGGTGGATTGTTTTCGCAATACAAAAATATGTCCCTTCCCTTTTATGGAGGGGAAAAAGGTGGTTGTTAATTTTTGCTTGGACGCTAGTGAAATGCCATTTACTCCAGCCGCGCTGTGACTAAAACATTATGCCATTTTTTGTGCTAAATGAACATTCCAGAATGCTAACTTTATTATTGTCTGAATAATGGACAAAATAGAGTATAATATTGCGGCTAATATCTAGAAGCTAGCTAAAGTTGAGCTAATCAGTTAACTTCAGTCGGTTCCTGGAAGGAGTTAGTTTTGTCGAGTTGGGAGAATTGCTAAATGCTGACGATCGCAGCTACCGATACCGCTAAATCTGGAAATGCCAAAGGGTAAATTGTGCCAACTGCTAATGTAGACTTAGAAGCATATTCCCCATCTTCCGGTTCTCGAAATCCGATCGACTGTCTTTTCTTCTTGTATTTAAATTTTCGTTAAAGAACAGTTTAAGCAGATCTTCTTTGTACGGAAATAGACGTTCTGTAACTCTGCGACGATATTCGTCGTATGGCTGATTTTGGTTATCAGAATATATATATATACCAGTAATTCTTAACTGGCACTTATTTTTTATTACAGCCAAAGATGCTTCATTAACAGCCCGAATGTTTACTCCAGCCAGTTGCGTTAATTCATAATCTTGAATAAGTTCTGCTGTTTCTTTATTAGTTACATAAACTTCTATAGCAAAGCCATTAACTAACAATCTTCTCAGATAAAATATTCCTGAGTATTCATCCTTTATTGTACCTTTACAAGCCCAGTTGTCTGAATAGTTGTTACGTTTGCGGAAAACCTTTCTTAGGAAAAGGCACAATGAATGCCAATCGTTATCTTTAAGAGCTTCTCCTAACTGATTGAGATTGATACAGATGTGGATTACTCTTAGAGGTAATACGGCTTTCTGCACTCTCCAACCGTCTCGCAAATTTATAGAATCTTCAATAAGCTTAGGGTCTTCTTTTCGTGGCGATTCTACACCTAACACAAAGCTATATGGGGCAATTAAAACTAATGTTTCTCGTAAAAGTGTCTCTGTGGGATGAAGCTTTTGCTCCTTAACTTTAGTCCTATTCAACTGCGGATTAAATTGCTCAATGCGCTGCCGTTCAATAGCATCAAGCTGTAATTCAGGTACGAACTCATAGTAGATCGTAAATTGTTTTTTCCGTTGCTTTTGTAGTTGATATAATCTATGGTGGTTATTACCTGACCAACGGCTCTGTAGATTTTTCGCTTGTCCAATGTACCAAATGATTAATTGCTCGTCTAGTACGTAATATATTCCCGATTTTTCGGGAAGTAATTCTCTACTCTTCAGACTTATATGAGGTAATTGCAGGAGATGTTCGTCTACTTTCATGTTTGATCTCTGTCTTGTGTCTCAATAATCTGAACTATTTTATCTAGCATTGATAATACAGGTTATCTTTTCAACTAATTAGGTAGGTTTAGGACAATGATACGACTAAAACCTTGGAAAATCGTTGTATTAGCAACGCCGATCGCAACTATCATTGCTTTCCTGATGGTAGCAGCAGGGCAACAAATTCACGCTTGGGGAATTAATTGGATTTGGGCGATTTTCACGATAATTTTGGTGGGTTGGCGTTGGTTGTTGGTAAAATGGACGCAACCTGTGGTAGCACAAATCGAAACTGTAGTTGCTGAGGTAAACAAAGAACTGGAAGAAGCTGCTGAAGATACAGTAAATTTACCTGCGGGAAATGATGCTGCAATTAAAGCGGAAGCGGCGTTACAAGAAATATTGAAAACTGCCCAAAACGATCGCCCAGTTTGGGAAGATTGGGGTACTTTTTGGCAACGCTGTCAGCAGTTAGTAATTGCGATCGCACACGCCTACAATCCAGAAGTAAAATATCCCTTACTTAACATCTACATTCCCCAAGCTTACTCTCTAATTCGGGGTACAGTAGATGATATGGATCGCTGGATGCAAAAATTATCTCCTGCTTTGAATCAAGTAACAGTTGGACAAGCAGTAGAAGCTTATGAAGTGTATCAAAGATTAGAACCTTCGGCGCGAAAACTCTGGCAAATTTGGAATTGGGTACAATGGATAATTAACCCAGCAGCGGCGTTAGCAAGATTAGCTAGTCAGCGTTCCAACAACCAAGCAACTCAGCAATTATTAATCAATTTAGGTCAACTTTTGCGGGAAGCTGCTTTACGAAATTTAGCTGGACAAGCAATTCAACTTTACAGCGGTATTGCCGCAAATCTCTCTGAAACTGCTGTTGCTACACCCACTCTTCCCCAAGCAAAAACCCAAACTTTACGAGAGATTTTAACTCAAGCTGAACCAGTTCAAAAAGTAGAACAAAAACCTGTAAATATTCTATTGGCGGGAAGAACTGGATCGGGAAAAAGCAGTTTAATTAATAGTTTGTTTCAAGCAGATTTAGCCGCAGTTGATGTTTTGCCTAGCACGGATAAAATTCAAAGTTATGAATGGAAAGCCCAAACCGGAGAAAGTTTAACCCTTTGGGATACTCCTGGTTACGAACAGGTGAAACGGGGAGAATTACGCGATTTAGTAATTGATTATGCGACAAATGGCGATCTTTTGTTATTAGTTACTCCCGCTTTAGATCCAGCTTTACAAATGGATGTGGACTTTCTGGAAGATATTAAAGGCGAAGTTGCAGACATACCTGTAATTACAGTTGTAACTCAAGTCGATCGCTTACGTCCGATTCGGGAATGGGAATCGTTTTATGATTGGCAATGGGGAGATAAACCAAAGGAAATTGCCATTCGAGAGGCGACTGAATATCGTGCTAAACAGTTAGGAGAGTTCAGCAAATTAGTTTTACCTGTTGTTACTTCAGATAGTAAAACTAATCGCCAAGCTTGGAATATTGATGCCTTATCTTTGGCTTTAGTAAATGCGATCGCACCCGCCAAACAACTCCGTTTAGCCAGATTTTTGCGTAACTTAGAAGCGCGAACTGTCGCCGCCGCTAAAATCATCGATCGTTACACTTTCCAGATGACAACTACTCAAGGATTAGCAAGTTTTTTGAAAAGTCCAATCCTACAATTTATCTCTACCATGTCTACTGGATCGCCATCTTTAGCTTTTGTTTTAGCTCAACAAATTCCGGTAGAACAATTACCTGTTGTCATTGGTAAACTGCAAATGGCTTATGACATTTACACACTGTTAAATGACAAAGCTAAACCAATTGATTTTGATCTTAGACCACTTTGGTTATTGTTACTGGAGAATTCCGCTGCGCCCGATCGCAATGCTTGGGCATTTGGTCACACTGTAGTCGAGTTTTGGACACAAAATCTCACAGTTACACAACTACAGGAACGATATAATTACTATTTGAATTCTACTAAAAAGTAGCCACTTGGGAATAGCGTTAGTAACTTGAATTTAGGAGGCTTTTGGGTAAAGCTTCTCACTGTTCATTAATTCACGAACTGACGCTTTTTTCTGAATGATATTTTCCAAAGATTGGCTATACTTTGACAACGAAGGAGAAGAATTAAAATTAGGCATTTCTTGCCAGCAGTGGCGACAGTACCAGAAAATTTGGTTATGACGAATATGCCGCAACATCGTATGAGAACAACAGGGACAACTTGCCATTTTCTTAGACCTCAATAACTCACAGAGGAAGGATGACAATTGATTTACCAGCGATGATTAGAGGATATGAGGGAAATTTGAAGAACTTTTGAAGATGAGCCTAAAGTAACGGTAAAATTACAAAACTACAAAATTGTTTACATAAAAGCGTCGGGAGCAGGGGAGCCAAGGGAGCAAGGGAAATGGGGGAAATAACCCAACAACCTCTTCAAATCTCCCTACCCCCCCACCTCTTCGTCCCAGTCGCCAGTCCCCAATCACTTAAATAATTTGATGTTCCAGAAAACAATTAGTTACAGTTGCTAGTAAATCACGCTTCGTAAAAGGCGCGATTAAATAATCACTAATTCCTAGTTCTTTAATTAAAGAAATAGCTTCAAATTCGTAGTTAGCAGTGATTAAAAGACTTGATGCCTGCAAATTCTTTAAACTCGATTTGATTCGCTTGAGAATATCCTCTGCTTTTAGCGAATAAAAGTTTAATTCAAAAATGATTAGATCAAATTCTAGATTAACAGCTAAATTCAAACCTACGGCGATGTTACTGATTAATGTGATTTTAAATCCCTCCATATCTAGAATTCGGGCGATGTTTGTGCCAAATTCTAAACTACTGGAGTAATTATCTTCAATAATTAAAATTCTAGTCACTATTCCTCTCCGGGGGTCACAAAGGTTGCACAGTCTTACTTAGGCTAAAAATTTTACCAGGGGCTTCTCATCAATAATTTTAGACACACTAATCAGCAAATCTCCTCTACTAAAAAACATCCATCAAACCTTTGAGGATGAATACTGTCATATTAAAGAGGAAATTTGAAGAAAATCTGAAGTTTACAAAAGTTAAAGTCTTTTGCCTAAACTTTGGGACACCTGTTCAACTAATTTTATGATGTTGAAAGGTTTAATAATTACACCAGCAACTTGCTCTAACTGCTGTCGATCGGCAGAAACAGTCCTAGCGGTTAATAAAAAGACGGGTATTTTCCGTGTTGAATCATTTTCTTGTAACTTCCGTAACATTTCAATACCGTTCATTTTCGGCATAGAAATATCTAGTAAAATTGCGTCTAAGGCTTCCGAATTGGCGATGCGAAGTCCTTCTAAACCTGAACCTGCTAGCAACACTTGCCACCCTGCTAAATCTTCTAAACAAGTTTTAATGACTTCTTGAATTGCTTCGTCGTCGTCAACTACGAGAATTTTTTTACTCATAATTCAATACACAAGCTGTATTTTAAGTCTGCAATTAACCATCATAGTTAATTAATTCGGGCTACGTTTAAGGCGGCGAATAATTCGCGTTGCTATTTCGGTTCCTACTACTGATTTGTTAATGTAATCATCTGCGCCAGCAGCAAAAGCTCGCTCAATTTGTTCGGTTCCAGTGTGAGAGGAAACAAATAAAATTGGCAGATGATGCCATTGGGGGTCGTTGCGAACTACTTGACACAATTCTACACCGTTGAAGTCAGGCATTTCTAGATCGAGAATCAGTAAATCAGGAGAGCAAGCGGTGAAAATCTGCCAGAAATTTTGGGGATTTTCTAATGTTGTCACTTCTACACCCCAAGATTTTAAGAGGGTAGAGAGATGCGCCAAGGCTACTCGATCGTCATCAACTATCATAATCCGATTTCTGGAGGCTTTTTGGTGTTGGGCAAGTACTTCCCTCACTACTTTCAGAATTTGATGAGCGGGTAATGGTTTGTGTAAAAAAGCACTAGTTCCTAAGCGAGCAACGGCTACTCGATCGCTCAAACTTTCTCTTCCCGTTAAGGCGATCGCCGGAATGGGAGGAACACGCCCTGTTATTTCTTCTAGTAAGGTGATGCCATCTTCTTTACCACTAGGAAAGTTCAAATCTAGAAGAATAATATCCGGTGGTTTTTGGGAAATTATTTTTCGGGCTACAGTCAATTCCGTAGCAATTTCTACTCGTAATCCCCAGGCGTTCGCTTCAATTCGCACTCGTTCAGCTAACACTAAATCATCATCGACAATTAAAATTAAAGGTGAGTAAGAGTTCGCTGTCGATCGATCGGGCAATGTAGAATTCGGTTGCACTTCTCTATATATTGCTGCGGCTAATTCCGAAATTTGCTTGATTTGTTCTGCCTCTAGTTGTAAATAATCTAGTTGCAATAACTCTTCCAATTCCTTAGCTAACCTTGAGCCTTCCATAAAACCAAAAATACCCAAAGATCCTGCTAATTTATGCGCTTCTTGTTTGGCTTCTTGTTGTAATTCTGCTGTCAAATTTCCGGCTGTTAAAGCCGCTGCTGCTTCTCCAAGGATGGCGATTTGCGCTAACATTTTTCCCTGAAACTTTTCCCATACTTTAGAAGTTGCTGCTTCTACTCGCTGACGATAATCAGCATCAGTTTTTGGTTCAGGAATTTGAAAGTTAGCAGAAGTCTCTGTTTCTGGTTGATAAGCAGGAACTCGCAGTCGATAACCTAAACCATGAACTGTTTCGATCATATCAGTTGCTCCGGCTGCTTTAAGTTTTTGGCGCAAACATTTAATATGAGTGCTCACAGTTTCTTCTCCCGGTGCTTCCGCAAAATCCCACAAGCGATCTAAAATAGCACGACGGCTAAAAATCTGCTTAGGATTTAATAAAAATAATTCCAACAAGCAATATTCTTTCGGTGTCAGGTGTAAGAGTTTTTCTCCACACTTTACTTCGTTATTCGCTGAATCAAAGCAGATATTTTCCCAAATAATTACCGAAGAGGAAACAGGTTTTCCTCGCCGTAATAAAGCGCGAATTCTTGCCATTAATTCTTCGGGATCAAAAGGTTTTACAACATAATCATCGGCTCCAGCATCTAAGCCCATAACGCGATCGTTACTGCTATCCTTGGCTGTTAAAAGTAAGATTGGGTTATGATAACCTTTAGCTCGGAGTTGCTTACAAACACTGATTCCATCGAGTTTAGGAATGACAATATCCAGCAAAATTAAGTCATATTTGTATTCTAAAGCTAATTCCTGCGCTACTAATCCATCCGCAGCTACATTAACTGTATAATGGTGATTTGAGAGGGTTTCAGCTAGGGCTGAACTAGTCAAAGAGTCGTCTTCTACTAATAAAATTTTCATAAACTTTTCTTCCTCAATGGAGGGTGCGATATGCCTACGGCAGGCTATGCCAACGCTAACTCGAAATCTAGTACTGATTTCTAATGGTTGGTTCCTGCACACTTGCACTAGTTATTTATTAAGCTGTGGGTTATCAGCCAATAGCTTAATAGATAGCTCATCCCTTCTGGACGACCTGTTTAAGTTGGCTGCTGAGTAATGGGTACTTTTATTGTCGCTGCTTTTTTAGTAGTTACTGTTACAGAAAAGAATTAATTTAGATTTGCTGTAACCCTTTAGATTTATATGATTTTGGGAGTTAGAGAAAATTACAATTCAAAAGAAATTCTAAAATTTTGCGAAACCCAGAGATATTGATGAGCTAATTACAATTAATTCGGAAATAGCAAAAAAGTTATTAATATTCATTCTTCAGGGAGCATTTGCCAAAGCAGGATTTAGAGATTTTCCCCCTAATTGTTTTAATGCTTTCTGATGCGCTGCTAATATTAGTAATACTTTGTCTGGTTCGATAGTTGATTCCAACCAGAAATTGCGATCGCACAGTTTAGCAGTTTCAGTTTGCGATCGAGCTTCCGTCCGATCGCCTTTCTAATACTTACCTAAGCATCGCACCTCCCATCGCACAGCCAACACTTCCCGCGCCGCCACTTCCATCAGTTTCTGGCTATGCGATCGCGCATTTAAATTTGCTTTTATTTAAAAGGATTCACAATTTCCAGCCTATTTTCAACAACTAACCCATCCTGCATATCTTCAGAATAAAGGATACTTGCTCCTGCTTCCAAGGCACTAGAAACAATTAACCCATCCCAAAAAGAGAAATTATACCGACTCCGCAAATTAGAAGCTAGTATCAAAGTTTCATAATTGATATTGACTACAACACAACCATTATAAAATTCTTGAATTGCTTGTTTAATCTGATTTTCATTAAAACTGGCTTTTCGGTTGAGAATAGAGCAAACTTCATTGATTACTTGGATGCTAATCACCACGTTTTCATTTGCAGTTAATTCAATAGCAACCTGTCGTTTTCTCATTTCTTCTTCTGGTTTATTTTTGGGATCGGTCATTAAAATATACAACCAGATATTAGAGTCAAGGAAACAAAGCTGATTAGGCATAATTAGCGATCGTATATTTCATCCCTTTTCATTGAACGTAGTCCTTCTACCTTAACCGGATTTCGCATCATTTCTGCAAACATACCCGTTTTAGAAATCTTTTTAGCAGATTTCAAAATAATTACTTTTACTTCAGTTCCATCACCAAAATCTTCTTTGTACTCCTCTGGAATTTGGATTAACCCATCTTTTGTTCTAGTTTCAAACTCAAATCCTGTAAGCATTTTAACTACCTCATTGAATTCATCAAGCTTATTGTAACTCTAACTCCCTATTTTTGAATCATCCCCCAACGCTTCCATCAATTCAAACTTGAATTTACTCCGCACCTCATCCAAATCTGCCATCAACTTTTGATAATCTGCCAACATTTCATTTAAATTAGCCTGTTCTACATCAACTCGGTGAGGGTTTTTAATATCCAAATTGTAATTATTTGCCTTAATATCCTCAAGCGAAACTTGCCAAGCAAACTCATTTTCCTCTCGCTTATCCCCTTCTTAACAGTTTTGCTGTTTCTCCTGCCCACAAACAAAAATCGCGATCGCACAAATTAGAAGTTTCAGTTTGCGATCGGACGGAAGCTCGATCGCAATGCCTCAACCAAATCTTATTTAAATATTGTCACCAATAACAATTAATTGTGTACAGTACCAAATTAAGTTATATGGCAGCGAATTCGGTAAACTGACGTAAACGGGGTGGATGAAAAGCTAGAACAATATCTTCACGAGGCACTCCAGCTTGTAGCAAATCAGTTGCAACACCATCTTCCGTCCAGTCTTCTTCAATCCAGATTTTTTCATCTTTCAAACGAAGGTGAATGACATTGCGTTTGATGCGGTTATCTTGATGCCACCCCATTTTCAGAAGAAGATACTGATCTCGAATCGGGTCAAATAGTAGAGTAGATTCGATATCGGAGTTACCTGAACCGAGTTTGTGATATTCCTCTAGAATTTTCTGGATTAGGTTTCGGTAGTGGTTGAGTTTATCCATTTCGGAACTAGACTTTGTAAGAAAAGCTGGCTTACTTCCGGTTTGTAAAAATTGCCGATAATAAAAGAGAACAACTATTGCAAACGGTAAACTCCCTGCCTCCTTAATTTCACATACATAACTATTTTTTGTAGCAACTATTTGATCAAGAAAGTCAAGCAGCTTATTAAGGCTTTTTTTATCAAAAGTATTCCAATCATTACCTACAAGCCTTTTGGTAAAGACTTTGACTATCCAAATCTTAACCTACCTAGTGTGCTTACTTACCTATCCAACACCAGTTAAACTAGATTGCAAAACGGAAAACGGAGAGGGTGGGATTTGAACCCACGGTGACATTGCTGCCACACTTGATTTCAAGTCAAGCGCATTCGACCACTCTGCCACCTCTCCAGGCACATTTGTTTATCTTATCAGAAATAATTACAACTGACTACAGGCAGTTTGCGCCTGATTTGGGGAAGCTTGATACAGAATTTGCTCGGAAATCAGGCTATAGTCTTTGTCAACCCAAACTAAGGATGCTTGAGTCACAACACCAGCTTGCAAAGTCACCAAGGAGAAATTGCGCTGAGTGCGATCGCCTTTGTGGATAATTCTGGGCACACTCGCAGAGTTTAAATACACCGTACCATCGTCACTGGTGGAAATGGGGGTGCGTAAGCGGTCTTTGCGGTGGCGGAGGTGATGGTGCATGTGTCCAAATGTCACTAGGGGAACTGATTTTCCCAGGTTTTTTGATTGCGCGATCGCATCTGCCAAATCCGAATCTCCAAAATCTCCCCCCAAAGGTTGCCAGTCTCTCCCACAAGGGTCTTCCGGTCGATCGCCTAACCCCAAAGGGCCATTGTGACCGAGAAAAATAATCGTATTGTATGCAGCGTCGTTCACTGCTGCCATGATTCGCTCGGTAGACTGAGTAAAATCAGTCACACCATAACGTTCTAGGTAAAAATCGCCATTTCTCCAAACATCGCCGCCCCAACTAAAGGGACGACCACCCACAACAGTTAAGTTAAACTGTGGAAAATCAAGTTTACTGTACCCAACGTGAGTTTCTCCCAGTAAATCCAACTGATCCTGTACCCAATCTTCTTGTGCGCGATCGTAGGGACAACGCTGGCGACCCCATTCCGTAGCAGTGTACCACGCATCATGATTGCCCAAAACTGCCGCTTTCGGGATATCCAGAGATGCGATCGTCCGCACCACTCCTACTGACTCATTCCCAAAATCCCCGACAAATAGCACCAAGTCCACACCCAAGCGGCGTAAAGCTTCTCCATCCGCCGCTTCCCATTGGTCGTGAACATCTCCGATCGCTGCAATTTTAATAAGTTGATTTTGATTCCCCAAGATACTCATGCCTTACTTTATTTCTTTATCTTTTCTTAGGATAGGCAAGCCAGAGCTATTTTTGCAGCTTACTCCCCGAAGCAAAAATTTCCTGCATGATTACAAGGCACTATTGGTAAGGTGTTTGACACTCCTCGCCCTATAAGTGCGAGGATTCTTGGTTCACAGACTCGCCATAACAAGCGCAGGATTGCTCCAACTCTCGCTAGAGGGCAAATCTCCCCAAGCTTTAGATCCGGTATGCCCTACCGTACTTAATGCTAAT
>NZ_JBHFNQ010000072.1:0-1056 GCF_041929345.1 Floridaenema aerugineum BLCC-F46 | reverse complement strand
TGACATTTTCTTACTGAACTTTAATAGTATAAATTTTTACTTTTTACTCAAACTGATGGTTTGATTACCCAGAAAAGAGGAATTTTTGCAAGTCCTTTACTGATTGGATTTGGAGAAATGAGAGTAAAAATGATTACCTGTGACCTATTACAGGTAGTCATTTTTGCTTTCTTCCATCTCTCAGGGAGGCAAAAATTATTCCCCTTAAAAGAATACACCACCCAATTTGAAAAGTACGCTCCTATGCTCTCTCAATTGCTTCCCTAATTTTTTCCCTAAATTAATCACGCTCTTATACTTAAGCTTTAAAAATGCTTAGTTTTATTTTATACTTAAAATGTTAAGTTGATTATTAGTTTTTATCAAGATAACAAATAATGTTTATGATCAATAAATTTGATAAATTCTAATTTAGATATTACTTTATTGCTTGACTAACAAAAATTAAAATATTTTTATTGCTTGAGTAAATTTCATTTTGTTTATAATTATTATAACTATGTATGTTAAATGAAATTATTGCTTAATTTTCTTTAGTTTTTTATTAAAATAATTGACAGGAAATATTTCAAATATATCAATAGTATTTGTCAATCTTTTCTGCTATTTTTATTTTATCAATGCAAGTTTTATTACTAATAATGGAGATAATAATAAATTAAATAAAATCAGTTTTTCCACAATCAAACCAAGAAAAAACTGTTGGACGAGAAGAAGCTGAAAACCCTTAATTTATGAAACTTCATTAATTTTATTTTTTTGCATAAATTCTTGATTAGAGATAGCTATCTGTTGTTGGACTTCCTTTTGAATACGTGCCTCAAGAGATGTTTCCAGAAGTTTGAGCCTTTCTTCTATATTATCTAGGCGTTTATCTATATTTTTATTCATTCGTTCCATGGGGAAGCGAGGAAGCCTTGTCGGTGGGAGCTCTAGACATTCCTCAATATAGTTAACAAGTATTGCCGAAGCATTTGTGCCGCTACGCCTTGCCCACTCCTGAAAAGCAACCCATTCATCGGCATCTATCCGAAATGTCGCTAACTTCTTCTGCTT
>NZ_JBHFNQ010000071.1:0-1046 GCF_041929345.1 Floridaenema aerugineum BLCC-F46 | reverse complement strand
TGACATTTTCTTACTGAACTTTAATAGTATAAATTTTTACTTTTTACTCAAACTGATGGTTTGATTACCCAGAAAAGAGGAATTTTTGCAAGTCCTTTACTGATTGGATTTGGAGAAATGAGAGTAAAAATGATTACCTGTAGTTTACAGGAAGTCAAATTTACTTTCTTCCATCTCCAAGGAGGCAAAAATTATTCCTCTTAAAAGAATACACCACCCAATTTGGAAAGCACACTCATATCCTCTCTCAATTACTTCCCTAATTTTTTCCCTAAATTAATCACGCTCTTATACTTAAGCTTTTAAAATACTTAGTTTTATTTTATACTTAAAATGTTAAGTTGATTATTAGTTTTTATCAAGACAACAAATAATGCTTATAATCGATAAATTTGAATAAATTAGAATTTAGATATTGCTTTATTGCTTGATTAAGAAAATTAAAATATTTTCATTAATTTTATTTTGTTTTTAAATTATTATTTACTATGTATGTCAAATTAAATTATTGATTAATTTTTTTTAGTTTTTTGTTAAAAAAAGTAGCAGAAAATATCTCAAAATACATTAATAAAAGTCAGCAATTTTTCTGACTTTTTTTATTCTATAAATGCAAGTTTTAGCACTAATAATCGAGCTAATAATAAATTAAATAAAATCAGTTTCTCCACAATAAAACCAATCAAAAAGTGTTTGGCGAGAAGAAGCTGAAAACCCTTAATTTATGAAAATTCATTAATTTTATCTTTTTGGATAAGTTCTTGATTAGAGATAGCTATCTGTTGTTGGACTTCCTTTTGAATACGCGCCTCAATAGATACTTCGAGAAATTTGAGCCTTTCTTCTATATTATCTAGGCGTTTATCTATATTTTTATTCATTCGTTCCATGGGGAAGCGAGAAAACCTTGTCGGTGGGAGCTCTAGACATTCCTCAATATAGTTAACAAGTATTGCCGAAGCATTTGTGCCGCTACGCCTTGCCCACTCCTGAAAAGCAACCCATTCATCGGCATCTATCCGAAATGTCGCTAACTTCTTCTGCTT
>NZ_JBHFNQ010000070.1:0-1349 GCF_041929345.1 Floridaenema aerugineum BLCC-F46 | reverse complement strand
TGACCGAAAATAATGGGATACAAGCCCCGTCCTTCGAGGATGGCTTTTTATTGCCCATTTTTCAATTCCATGCTATCATAATAGTTGATATCCATTAATTCAGTATCAGTCGTGTTTGTCTACGAGTTTAAGGTCTACCCTAAACCACAACAAATAACCGCCATTAAGGAAGCAATTAGGACATCTCAATTTGTCCGAAATAAAGTACTTCGTTATTGGATGGATAATCGTGGGATTGGTCAGCCAGAAATGTTTAGATACAACACTTTATTGAGAAAAGAGTTTAAGTTTGTCGAAGAGTTAAACTCCCACGCTTGTCAAGCTGCGGTAGAAAGAACACTCAAGGCAGTCAACCGTTTTTATGAGAATTGTAAAAACCAAGTTAAAGGCAAGAAAGGATATCCTAAATTCAAGAAAAACACTCGCTCGGTAGAGTACAAAGTCTCTGGTTGGAAGCTATCTGATAACAGAAAATACATTAATTTTATAGATAAGAAAGGTATTGGAAGTTTCAAGCTAGTAGGTTCTAGAGATTTGAACTTTTACCAGATTGAGCAAATTAAAAGAGTGAGAATTGTGCGTCGTGCGGATGGCTATTACGTACAATTTGCTATTAAAGCCGATCCCAGAGAGCGGGTGAAGCCTTTAATTCCCAGTCAGAAAGCTGTAGGAATAGATTTAGGAATTAAATATTTCTTGGCAGATAGTCAAGGAAATATTGAAGCTAATCCCCAGTTTTATAGAAAGGGAGAGAAAAGCTTAAAACGCTTGAATCGGCGGAAATCTAAGAAGTTCAAGAAAGGGAAACCCCAATCTAGAAACTATCAGAAAGCTAGAAATCGATATGCTCGGAAACATTTAAAAGTAAGTAGGCAGCGAGAAGAGTTTGTCAAGAGAGTGGCACTCCGTTTAATCCAATCTAACGATTTGGTGGCTTATGAAGATTTAAATGTCAAAGGGCTGGTAAGAAATCGACATTTAGCGAAATCAATTAGCGATGCAGGATGGTATTTATTTCGACGTTGGTTGGAATATTTTGGCTATAAGTATGGGAAGGTAACTATTGTAGTTCCTGCTTACAATACGAGTCAAAACTGTTCTAATTGTGGTCAGAAAGTGCAGAAGTCTTTATCAACTAGAACTCATGTTTGTTCGCATTGTGGGTTTGTGGAAGATCGAGATATAAATGCCGCAATTAATATCCTGAAATTAGCATTAAGTACGGTAGGGCATACCGGATCTAAAGCTTGGGGAGATTTGCCCTCTAGCGAGAGTTGGAGCAATCCTGCGCTTGTTATGGCGAGTCTGTGAACCAAGAATCCTCGCACTTATAGGGCGAGGAGTGTCAA
>NZ_JBHFNQ010000007.1:0-27669 GCF_041929345.1 Floridaenema aerugineum BLCC-F46 | reverse complement strand
TGGAATCTTTGACTTTATTGAATGAACAAACTGCTCAATTAATGTCATTAAGTCCACATAAACGACCTTATTATCAGCGAGGTCGAAGAGCCGAGATGCTTATCCGGTCTACCTTTTAGCCATAGTTGTCACCCCGTCAGGATTCCCTCCAACTGTAGGGGATACATCGCTAGAGTTTTTTTAGATTAACAATGTTTATGCGCTTTCTGAATAAATAGACGAGGCGCTTTTTCGATGCGATCGTTATCGGGAAAAAGGTGTCTGCTAAAGAGTGCCCTAGATGCTACCCCAAATGCAACTCTCTGCCTGGAAGTGTTATCCCATTTCACACTTGGTTTTTGCTTAATATATTGTTAATTTTGTAGTATCTGTACCTACAAATTGTAATTAAAAATAATAAAAAGCTAAAACTGTCTTTATGCCTCCGTTGCGGTTAGGTTTCCGCAAAAGGAGGGTGACTTCTGATTATTATACCAGCAATAAAAAGTGAATTTGTACGGACAATACCATTGCTTGCTACTACCGATGAAGCGAGATTCTCGGCAACGCCAAGCAATGCCAATAAGAGGGGCTAAAAATGCAGTGATTGGCGCTCTCCTGTCACAGGATGGACTACTCATGGCATCACTATTGAGTAAAACTGCCACATTTTCGCACTGTTGCATAAATGTGCCATCTGTGTGACGGTACGTGCAACTGGGATGAATCTTAGCTCCAATATGTGCCAAAAATGCTAACTTTGACTACCCTGTTTTTATGTAAAAACTGGTTAATTTGAGAATTTTTTCTGACTCTATCATGATTCACCCAATCATGATGCGCCAAACGGTTAAGGGCTACCAACTATCGCTGGGATAATTAGTGATATCTTGATTCCAAAAATGAAAGAAATACAGTCTACAAGAGTTTGAGTAAATGTGTTTTTTGAAAGTTGAAAGTGCAGTTGCAAGGTAAAGAGGAATAATGCTCAGAATGCGCCAATCATGTCCCGAAGATGTGCTATCAGTATTGCGATCGCTCGATAAACTCCTCGATCGGGCAGTGTCTCAAGCACAGCTTGTCTACGGCCCAGAAGCAGCGACTGACCCTTACCGAGGTCTCTACGTCAATCCAGACGATGTAGAACGTTCTCTGGTGCGCGAACCGGGAACTTCGCCGCTTCAGGCAAGCGAGGGGAATTGGGAAGAGTTATTTTTTGAGGAAATTGGCAATTGTTCCAGCTTAATCAGGCTGCAAGAGGCGTTTGAGCTATCGATTTTTGATATAGGTCTGCTCGTGATAGCGATCGCACCCGAACTCGATCTGCGCTACGAACGGATTTACGCTTATCTTCAAGATAATGTTACCCGCAAGCGGCCTAGTATAGATTTGGCGCTCAACCTACTCTGTGGTTCTGCTGAGGCCAAGTTGTCGCGATCGGTTCATTTTACTCCCGATGCACCCTTAGTTCGGCAAGGGCTACTCCAGTTAATTCCAGAGGCAAATCAAACCCAACCACCACTGTTAGCTTACTGCCTGAAGCTGGATGAACAGATTATCCGTTGGTTGTTGGGGCAAGAAGGACTCGATTGGCGATTGAGACAGTTTAGCCAGCTTCGTCAGCCTGAGATTTCTCTGGAACAGCTGCTGTTAGGCATGGTAATGAAGCAGGCACTAGAAGCGGTGACGCTACAGGCTTGGCAAACTCAAGAACCACTAAGGCTCTATTTTCACGGGCCACAAGGGGTTGGTAAGCAACGAACGGCTGAGGCTTTAGCATATCTATTGGGGGTTCCCCTTCTCACCGTTGATTTGGTTGTAGCGCTGGAACTTAAGGTAGATTTTGATGAGGTAGTGCGATTGCTGTTGTGTCAAGCGCAACTGTTAAACGCAATTGTTTATTTGCCTGGAATGGATGAGTTATTGAGTCAGGAACGGTATGGGGTGTATCAGCAACTCCTCGCTGCACTGGCTGAAGCTAGGGGAATTATCGTCCTAGCGGGTAGAAAGCCGTGCCACTCAGACACGACTAGATCTACTAATGCGATCGCGGTAGAGTTTTCCTTGCCAGATTTTGCTCAACGACAGGCTTACTGGCAGGCGAATTTGGCTGGGAGGCGTATTAAACTAGATGACCAAGATATCGATGTTTTGAGCGATCGCTTCCGACTAACAGCCGAACAGATTGATGGGGCGATCGCTGCTGCCTGCAACCAAATTCGCTGGGCTAAGGCAGCTAAGTCTCAAAATATAGCTCAGTCTGAAGTGCAACCAACCCTCCAAGAGTTGTTTGCCGCCACACGCCTGCAATCCGGGCAAGACTTGACGACACTGGCACGCAAAATCTCACCAAAACATACTTGGGGTAGTCTTGTGCTGCCAACTGACCAATTAGCACAACTGCGAGAAATTTGCAATCAGGTGAAATATCACCACATAGTCTGCGAACAGTGGGGATTTGAGGAAACGCTTTCTCTGGGTAAAAGTATCAACGTACTTTTTTCTGGTTCATCAGGTACAGGCAAGACGATGGCAGCGGAAGTCATCGCTAACGAGTTGCAGTTAGACCTCTACAAGATTGACTTGTCGCAAGTTGTTAGTAAGTATATCGGTGAGACGGAGAAGAACTTGGATCGGGTTTTCACAGCCGCAGAGAATGCCAATGCTATTCTGTTGTTTGATGAAGCGGATGCGCTGTTTGGTAAGCGTTCTGAGGTGAAAGATGCTCATGACCGCTACGCTAACTTAGAAGTTGCCTATCTGCTGCAAAAAATGGAAGAGTACGAGGGTATTACGATTCTCACTACCAATTTACGCCAGAATTTGGATGAGGCATTTACTCGCCGCATCCGCTTTATTGTTGAGTTTCCGTTTCCCGAAGTAGACTATCGCTTGCAAATTTGGCAGGGGATTTTTCCCAAACAAATGCCTCTAAAGGCAGATGTGGATTTGACGGTAATGGCACAACAGTTTAAGTTAGCTGGAGGGAATATTCGCAACATTGCTCTGGCTGCGGCATATCTAGCAGCGGAAGATGGTGAAGGGGTGGGGATGAAGCACTTACTCCAGGCAACAAAGCGGGAGTTTCAGAAGATGGGACGCTTGGTGAATGAAGATGATTTTTTGAAGTTAGGGACTGGGTAAACTGGGACTAAAGCTTTTCTGTGAACCCAAATTAGGGATAGCGATCGCATTGATGATAAATTGTTGGGATGAGTTTTCTTGCACAAATTGCTTCTAATGATGTTCTTTATTTGAGCTTTGTTTTCTTAATTGCTTTCTGCGAGTTATTTAACTTTTCTATATTGCTTTCGGGGATGTCTGAAGCTTTCCTTTTTTTTGGGGGATTCAATTGTTGATTGATTTTTTCCTGCAAGTTCTTTAACTTTTCTATATAAGCACCTATGTTATTTGCTATGGAGTTTCCCGTCATCTCTTCATCAAAGTCTAATCCTGCGTTAAACGCCAGCCCATAGTTACTTACTTCCCGCAGGACGTAATCCTTAATAAGCTCCTGGGACAATGTTCCCTTCGGATCTCCTATTTGAACTGCATTCGCCCCAGCACTAGCATTATCCCCGCCGGCGGTCGGTTTCAAAGAAGGCTTATCATTGTAATACATTCTTGCTCCGTACACCGTTGGCTTGTACTTCCCTTCATATAAAATGTAATAGCCACTTTGTATTAGCTTATTGTCCTCATCATTTAGATTCTGATTGTCGTTTCGGTGTGTCATCTCCTGCCCATACTGCAAAATTTTTTCCTTCCTGATGTTCCAACTGGGTTCATGGTCGAGTTGCGTCGTCGCACGGGTTAACGCCTTGAGTCCGTTTTGTCCCATACCGGTAAGCGTTTCTCCTCTTCCCCCTTGGTAAGTATATATCACTGCATTATAAAGATTGCCGCCAAACGAGGGCTTTTTATGACCATCCCATACTGTTTCTTTGCCCGCACTCTGTGCATTGTACAAATTCTCTGTGTCCGCCAGACCTGGAGGATGAGGTGCCCTCTGTACCAAACCCCTCCCCCCATTACTGGCGGATGCTAACGGCTGTTGGGGGCAGTTATGGAGCGATCGCATCACCGTCCCCCCATTCTGCTGCACCACATGAGTCAACTCATGGGCAATCAACTCCTGCCCCCCTCGGCTCCCTGGGTTATATTCTCCCTGCCGAAAGAACATATCCTGCCCCGTCGTAAACGCCTTGGCCTGTATCGATTGATTCAAGTGGTCAGACTGAGCATCCGTATGCACCTTTACCCCACTAAAATCCGCCCCCATCGCCTGCCCCATTGACTGTTGCAGACCCGCATCTAAGGGCTGCCCACCTCCCCTGGCACGGTTTATGGCAGATTCCAAATCCGTTGATGCGTCTCCTCCGTCTATCGCTTCCTGACGCTGTAGGATTGACTTAGCTTGGAGGTCTTCCTCTTCGGGCATTGCTTCTCGCTGCACCTCTGGAGATAACGGCACACGCTGTAGGTCAGAACTACTTGGTTTCGCCTGAAGTTCCTCGTCGTCTATATCCTGACGTTGCAGCGCCGTAATCTCTGGTTTCGCCTGAAGTTCCTCGTCGTCTATATCCTGACGCTGTACCGACTGCCCTTGTGCTGACTCGGCTGAAGCGGGGGTATGGAGTTGTTCAACCACCTGGGAGGCTACTCTATCTGCTTGCTGTTCGTACTTGTCCCCTGGTTCCCCTATGGTCAACTTTGCCTGCACCTTTGTCGCACTTCTACCAGCCAACAGCCGACTCACTTCCCGATTTCCAATTGTGCTCTGAAGTGACAACACCTCATCTGCACTCAGCGAACTGGGTTCGGCTTTCGCTCTCTGGATCAGCGTTGCCGGGTGCGTCTCCTTCACCTGCGGCGCTGTTGTTTTGCTCGACTGTTGTAGCTTTTGCTGAGCGGGATGGCTTTTGGGCGATATCTGCCCAGGCTTTCGGTGATACATTTCTTTCTCTCCCGATGTAACGCTTTTTCAGTCATTTTAAGCACGTTTCCCCACCCTGCCGAGATATTACGGTGTACCTCCACTTCTTGGTCGCAAAAGCAAGGAGGGTCTTAGGTAAAGCTTTCGTTCTTCCTACCTATATTTGAGCTACGTTTGAGCATCTGGGGAAGGAGCGATCGCAAAAAGCTAGTTTTTATAAGTTCGTGCAATGCCTCGATTGTTTAGGTTACCTTCTCCTTAAATTAGACTAACGAGAAGCAAGACTATATATGCCGACACATTATACCATCAAAAGTATAATGACAGAAAAGTTAGCTCTTGTAAAGCGAAATGTCACAATACTAGAGGAGCGATCGGCTCAAGCTAAGCTACGAATCACGGTTGTTGATTGGGTTTGGGAAGAGGGAGTGTGTAAGCCCACTTAGGTGCAGTGCCTAAGCCCAGTATTTAGTTCAACTTGCACTCTCCACTTAGAATAAGCAACTCTCAACCTGTAGCGTAGACATTGCCTGGGAAGATTGTAAAACAGTTTCCACATAATAAAGATTCCTGGGAGGGAAAGCTAATGTTCCAAGACTTGGATGACACCCTCAAAGAATTGTTACTTCAGAAAGTGCCGATTAAAAACACAGATATCGATATTGAATTTGAGAGACCGAATACTGACTGGGAAACAAAGCTACAAAAGCCAACCATTAATCTGTTTCTCTACGATATCCGCGAAAATCTCGAGTTACGGAGTAACGAACGATTCCTCACCCGTAACGGGGTAACGGGTATCGAAACCAAAGACCCTGTTCGCATGGATTTGTCCTATATGATTACAGTTTGGACAAAAGAGATTGGGGATGAGCATCGGCTTTTGGGAAATATTTTGAAAACTTTGTTGCGCTATCCCATCCTACCGACCGAGGTTCTTCAAGGAGAAATGCAACATCTATCCATACCCTTACGTGCCTGGGTAACTCAACCCGAACAGACACCCAGTTCTTGGGATTTTTGGACTGCTTTAGAAGGGCGGCTAAAAGCAGGTCTTAGTTACGTAGTAACAGTTCCAGTTCAGCCCTTTGAGCCAGTTGAAGTGCCTCTAGTAACTGAAAAGGTGATTACATTGGAATCCAAGAAGGCAAAATTCTAAAGTTACTTATACAATCGTCTGTAATAGTTGCGTAAGTTCTACTCTTGTTGGTATCAATTTAGGCATCAACAATTTAGCTTTTGTTGTGATTGCGAAAAAATCGGACATAATTTATCAATCCAAAGCTGCAAATAATAAAATTATTATAAAGAAAAATCGTTGTTGTACAAAGCGTCTGTAAGATAAATAATTATAAATTTGAGGCAATATTAGTAGATACTGCTGTTAACATATTAAGGCTGGCCTGTGGAAGAAATTCGTCATCAAGTTGCGATCGCAGGTTCTGTAACCGATGCCATCACTCAGCAGAGGATTGCAGATGTTGGGGTTGAAGTTGTGGAACAAAATCTTCAAATCCAAACTCGTGAAGATGGTTCCTTCTATTTCATTGACCTGCCAGATGGACAGTATACTTTGAAGGTTTCAGCACCAAATTTAGGGAGTCGCTATGGTACTGCCACTGTAGCAAATATCACTGTAAAAAATGAAAATGGCAGACCAATATTCGACTTACAAGCTAACGTAAAACTGTCTCCTACCCGGCTGGTTGGACAGGTCAAGCGCAGCGATAATAACCAACCTATCGCCAACGCCCTAGTTCAACTGTGCGGTAGCGAAACCCAAACTTTAACCAATAAGGAGGGTCGGTATGTTTTATCGGGTATTCAGGCTAGTCAGCCTAGAGTTCAGGTTTCGGTCAACGGGTTTGTGACACAGATTCAACAAGTAAAAGAAAAACTAATTGCTGGACAAGAACAACCCGTCGATTTTAGGCTGGTTCCCTCAAATTGAGCCAATGCTCAACAAATCTGCTCAAACAAAATTAGGACTTACGCAAAGAAACCCGGTTTCTAGGAAAAATCGTCGGTTTGGCAACGAGAAATATAGGAAGAAACCGGGTTTCTATCCTCGTCCTGCGTAAGTCTTGAAAATGTCTGGTTGCAGATCAGAACCATCACAATTAAGCAACGCAGTTAACAGCAATTCTCTCAAAGGAGAGGTTTATGCCTGAATATCTTGCCCCTGGCGTTTACGTCGAGGAAATACCTTCTGCAATTAAAGCGATCGCAGGAGTCAGCACTAGTGTAGCGGGATTTATTGGAGTTGTACCAGAGGATTTGAATCTGCCTCTTACTCCTGTGGTCAATCAAGAGATTGGTAAAGGCGATGGTAATAAAATTCAATTCACACTAGGGAATTACAAGGTAAAAACAGAACCCAATTCTTATCAGTTTTCGGTAGGCGGTGAGGACACCACAGCCACAGCTACACTCTCATTTGATGACGCAAAACGTATTTCTTTAGTAACTTTTACTGCTCCTCCCGCAGAAAATGCAGTTATCAATGGAAGTTACCAACCTTTATTTCTTCCGGTAGCTGTTGGTGCAGTTAAGCTATGTACCAACTTTAGTGAATTCAAAAAATTCTTTGGTGACTTCTCCACTAATACAGACCAACGTCTGCTAGTCCATGCCGTGTATGGATTTTTTAACAATGGTGGTTCTCGCTGCTATGTAATGCGGGTAAATCAAGCTGCGGATATTACTGTAGAGTTCCTAGAGCGCACATTTGAGCCGATTGACGAAATTGCGATTGTCGCTGCTCCTGGTATTGTACAGGCTAATGTTCGTGATGCTATTATCATTCACTGTAGACAGAAAACCCAGGATCGATTTGCGATTTTTGATAGCCCGGAAACCGTAGAAAGTGATGGCAATCTCGATCTTACCAAGCTTTCTCGGTCTAACACGGCGAACGTCCTGCCCAATAATTCTGACTACGCTGCTTTTTATTTTCCCTGGATCGAAGTTTTTGATCCAGCAACAAAGACAAACATATACGTCCCGCCCAGCGGTCATCTGGCTGGAATATACGCTAGAGTTGATACTGCGATCGGAGTGCATAAAGCCCCTGCAAATGAAGTTATTCTGGGAGCGCTGGGACTGAAGTACAACATCAGCAAAGCTCAGCAACAAGGACTAAACCCCCAAGGCGTCAACTGCATCCGCAACCTCAACGGCAACTTTCTGGTGTGGGGCGCACGCACGATTGCCGAAGATACTAAGCAAGACTTGAAGTACATCAACGTCCGCCGCACCCTGCTGTATTTGCGGGAATCGATTGATGAAGGCACCCAGTGGGTTGTGTTTGAGCCAAATACCCCAGACCTGTGGAAGAGAATTATTCGCAATGTCTCAGATTTCCTAACAGTTGTTTGGCGTTCCGGGGCATTATTTGGTAACACTCCCCAAGAAGCGTTTTACGTCAAATGTGATGCTGAAAAAAATCCTCCAGAGGAGCGGGAACTGGGCAGGGTAATTACAGAAATTGGAGTAGCGATCGTCCGTCCGGCTGAATTTGTGATCTTCCGGATCAGCCAGATTACCGCTAACACTTCCAGCTAACCGCTGTGCCTCAAAGTTCCCAGCACGCACGAAATGGAGGCAGCAAATGCCAACAGTCTATAAAACTCCAGGGGTCTATAAAGAAGAGTTTTTTCTACAACCCCAAGCCATATTGCCTACTGGCATTCCGGCATTTATTGGGTTTGCAGATGCGATCGCTGCCCTGAAAAATTTACCCCAAGGGGTGCAATTACCTGAATCCTTAAGCTCATCTTTAAAGGGGAGTATCAATTACGACCACGACAAAAAGCTGCTAGTTTTCCAAGGCGTTATGTCTACCGCAGCTAGGGAGGAATTGCTAGCTCTATCGTCAGACAAGGCGTTTAAACAGGCAATAATATTATTGTTCCAAAACGCTCAAAATACCGTAGTGACCTTGCACCGCAAGCAGGAGTTTACTAACCACTTCCAAAGTCGATTGCAGAGTTATCTGACTGAAGCAATCACTGGCTTTTTTGAGAATGGTGGTACCCATTGCTATGTGGTTCGTGCCGCTGCCAATCAAAACCCAGAAGTTGCTTTAAAAAATGCCCTTAAAGCTATAGAACTCCTAAATGATAGTGACTTAGTGGCAATTCCCGATGCGATGACCTTAACAGAGCAAGATGCCATCATCCGGGTGCAGCAAGAAGTACTCAAACATTGTGCCAAGCTGGGCGATCGCATAGCCATACTGGATGCGTGGCCCAGCAAGATAGGAGACATTAAAATTCAACGTGAAAGGCTAGCGGCGAATCAACAGGAATCCGTAAACGGAGTATTTTACTATCCTTGGATCAAAAATACCGAAAATTATCCCCAGCCTGATAACCCCAATCGAATTGAGAAAGGTCGCTTCGTGCCACCCTGCGGACACATAGCTGGAGTCATTTCCCGTAGCGATCGCACTAGGGGAGTATTCAAAGCCCCAGCCAACGAAGAAATCTTTGACGCTTTAGATCTGGAAGTAGCGATCGACAACTCAACTCAAGGCGAGTTGAACCCTCTTGGCATCAACTGCTTGCGGGCTTTTCCAGGCAGAGGCATTCGCATCTGGGGAGCGCGAACACTAAGCAGTGATGAAAACTGGCGTTACATCAACGTCCGGCGGATATTCCTCACCCTTGCACGCTGGATTGACCGAAATATGTTTTGGGTAACCTTTGAGCCTAACACCGAGCAACTGTGGGTGCGGATTGAACGAGAGCTAAGTTCTTACCTGGAACAACTATGGCGAGCTGGTGCCCTTTTGGGACAAACTCGCAAGCAGGCATTTTACGTGAAATGCGATGCCGAAACTAATTCACCAGAGAGTCGCGAAAAAGGAGAGGTTCTCACTGAAATTGGTCTGGCTCCTAGTTCCCCAGCTGAATTCATCATTGTCCGCATCATTCAACGCAGTGGCATCGTCGAAAGCGGATAACCCACTCCCCCCAAGCTCCACTCTCTTTAAATAAACCAAATACAAAACTTAAAAATTCCCAACTAAAATCCGCAGGAGATTTCCCATGCCTACTGACCCCTATCGTGGCTTTAATTTTAAGGTTGAAATTGATGGCATCAGCGAAGCAGGTTTCCAGGAATGCAGTGGTCTGGATGCTAATACCGATCCAGTAGAATACCGGGAAGGCACCGACCCTAATCATGTGCGTCAGCTAACGGGATTAAACAAATACTCACCTATTACACTCAAACGCGGCATCACCGACTCAGCTACACTCTGGCAATGGCGGCAGAAGGTGATCGATGGCAAAACGGAACGCAAAAACTTGTCAATCGTGTTGTACAACGAAGCCCAAGAAGAGAAATTGCGCTGGAATCTACGTAGAGCATGGCCTTCAAAGTGGACAGGTCCCAGTTTTAACGCTACCAGCAACGAAGTTGCTATTGAAACACTCGAAATTGTTCATGAGGAAATGCTGAAAGGTTAGTCAACAATATAAGTCACTTCATCTTTGATTAAAGTCTCTAAACCCCATTTTGGGGGGAAAAGCGAGTTCCCCATCTCTCCTAGAAACTTGTTGCTGATGCTACAAACTGAATTTTCTTTCACTCTACCTATCGGCTACGTTGATGAAGACGGCAATTTGCATCGAGAAGGTGTCATGCGTCTGGCAACTGCCTTAGATGAAATTGCCCCTCTAAAAGATCCGCGCGTGCGTAGTAACCAGGCATATTTGCTGATGATTTTGCTATCGCGAGTCGTTGCCAAACTTGGCACACTGGAGTACATCAACCCCAAAGTCATAGAGGGCTTGTTTGCAGGCGACCTGGCATATTTGCAAGACCTCTACTGCCGCATTAATCAAAATGGGCATGACCGAGTGCGTACCCAATGCCCCCACTGTGAAAAAGAGTTTGAAGTGGAACTCACTAGCATGGGGGGATAACTGGCTACCCCTTGGAGCGGCTGCATAAGGAGGTAGCCTACATCGCTTATCACTTCCACTGGTCGCACGAATATATTCTAGCCCTAGAGCATCCAGAGCGCTTGCGTTGGGTTGCAGAGATTGCTGATATCAATAAACGCTTTAACGAACAAGTTTGATCGCAAGGAGCTAATCTAATGCCGTCCGTGGGACTGAATACTGCCTTTACTGTTGCTACTAGCGTATTAAATGTTTCTGTCGATCCTTTTTTCGCTTTTAATTTCTTGATTGAAATAGAAGGACTTTTAGTGGGAGGCTTTTCTGAGTGCAGTGGTCTGGAAGTGGAGACAGAATTCTATGATTACCGGGAGGGCGGGATGAATGACTATGTACACCGCTTTATTGGTCCGACCAAATATCAACCACTTATCCTCAAACATGGGCTTACCCCGATTCCCGGTTTATGGACTTGGCATCAAGAGGTGATTCAAGGAATTGACACAGGTAAGTTTAAACGTCGCAACGGCACAATTTATTTGTTAAACCAGCAAAAAATCCCGATGAAGTGGTGGAATTTTAAAGAAGCTTTTCCTTACAAATGGAGTGGGCCAGAATTTCGGGCAAACTCTGGAGACGTTGCTTTTGAGAGCGTAGAACTTTTCCACAAAGGGCTGAGCTAATCATAGTAGCGCGATCGCCAAAAAACCACACTTTGCGTAAGCGCTTGGCTAGCTCGGTCAGTTTCAACAGTTTCGGAGTTTTGGTATGGCAGAATCATCTCAACAACCTGTAAATGAAACAACTCAAGCCTTACGATCTTCGGCACTCAACCAGCGCCTCGATCGCCGCCGCACCGAACCTTTGGGAATACTTGACATACGCCCATTTGACTCTCAGTTTGCGCGTGTACCTGGGTGGATGGTGCAGCGTTCTGCATTCCTCGACCAACTACAGAAACGCTACAGCAGTCAAGACAATGCCTCAGCAGACGGGACGGATTTGGTAATCGCTGCCTCCTTGCAATCCATCCCCAGAGAACGAACTTTGACTTTACCTACCCCAGAGCAAACAGCAGCACCATCTAGTTTTAATATTGCCAAACCCGTTGCGCCAACAACCACTTCAGATTCTCCTCTCTCTGGTCAATTTCGCGTCAGCCGCAAGGCAATTCCTTTAGCTAAAGTGGATGCGATCGCTTCCTCTCAAACTGGCTCAAGTAAGTTATTCTCTAAAAGAAATCCAACAGATCCTAATTCTACTGAGGTAGTTTCCTCATCCAATGAACCCTCAAACCAGAGGTCTGTAAGTGAAAATTCTAGATATTCTCAATCAATTGAAACATCCATTCAAACCACAAACCAACCAAGTGTTGCTACAGAAATTGTATCTGCACAAAACATATCCCAACCAGTTGACAAGTCCTTAATTTTGCCCAAACGCCTTAACCAAGATGTTTCACAAGGTTCTGATAGTAGTGAGGTTAATCTCAGCCCTTCATTCCAAACGGGTATTGAGCAATCATCTGTCAGTAAAAACTATCCTCAACAGAATGTTGCAATTCCCTCGGAAAACGCCACTCAGAACCAGCCTCCTGTAGTTGATGAAATTACTCAAAACCTGCCGCCATTACAGCAGGCTCAATCGGATTTAATTTTACCAAAACCTATTAACCCAGAAAATATTCCTAGCTCTGATAGTGGTGAGGTTAATCTCAGTATTTCATCTCAAACTGGGATTGAACAATCATCTATTAACAAAAACTCTCCTCAACAGAATGTTACAATTACCTTGGAAAATTCCACTCAAAACCCACCTCCTATAGTTGATGAAATTATCCATAGTTTGCACCCATTAGAATCAGCTCAATCGGATTTAATTTTACCAAAACGTATTAACCCAGAAAATCTTCCTAGTTCTGAGAGTGGTGAGGTTAATCTCAGTACTTCATCTCAAACTGGGATTGAACAATCATCTATTAACAAAAACGCTCCTCAACAGAATGTGGCAATTTCCTCGGAAAATGCCACTCAGAACCAGCCTCCTATAGTTGGTGAAATTACTCAAAGCTTGCAGCCATTACAATCGGCTCAATCGGATTTAATTTTACCAAAACGTATGAACCTAGAAAATCTTCCTAGCTCTGATAGTGGTGATGTTAATCTCAGTACTTCATCTCAAACTGAAATTGAACAATCATCTATTAACAAAAACGCTCCTCAACAGAATGTGGCAATTTCCTCGGAAAATGCCACTCGAAACCAGCCTCCTATAGTTGATGAAATTACTCAAAGCTTGCCATCATTACAGCAGGCTCAATCGGATTTGATTTTACCAAAGCGTATTAACCCAGAAAATCTTCCTAGCTCTGAGAGTGGTGAGGTTAATCTCAGTACTTCATCTCAAACTGGGATTGAACAATCATCTGTTAACAAAAACGCTCCTCAACAGAATGTTACAATTTCCTCGGAAAATGCCACTCGAAACCAGCCTCCTGTAGTTGGTGAAATTACTCAAAGCTTGCAGTCATTACAATCGGCTCAATCGGATTTAATTTTACCAAAACGTATTAACCCAGAAAATCTTCCTAGTTCTGAGAGTGGTGAGGTTAATCTCAGCAATTCATCCCAAATTGGCATTAAACAATCATCTATTAACAAAAAGTCTCCTCAACAGAATGCTGCAATTCTCTCGGAAAATCCCACTCAAAACCCGCCTCCTGTAGTTGATGAAATTACTCAAAGCTTGCAATCATTACAACAAGCCGAGCCGAATTTAATTTTGCCCAAACGTCTTAATCAAGACATTTTTCAAGGTTCTAATAGTAGTGAGTTTAATCTCAGCCCTTCATTTAAAAGTGAGATTGAAAAATCATCTATTAGGAAAAGTAATCCTCAACATAATGTTGCAACTCCCTCGAAAAATGCTACTGAAAACCCGCCTTATGTAGTTGGGGAAATTACTCAAAGCTTGCCGTCATTACAGCAGGCTCAATCGGATTTGATTTTACCAAAACGCCTTAATCAAGACATTTTGCAAAGTTCTAATAGTAGTGAGTTTAATCTCAGCCCTTCATCTCAAAGTGAGACTGAAAAATCATCTGTTAGGAAAAGTAATCCTCAACAGAATGTTGCAATTCTCTCGGAAAATCCCACTGAAAACCAGCCTCATGTAGTTGGGGAAATTACTCAAAGCTTGCAGTCATTACAACAATTTGAGCCAAATTTAATTTTGCCAAAACGCCTTAATCAGGAAGCTTTACAAGGCTCTGATAACAGTAGCGATCGCTGGAAATATAGTAATTTACCATCAGGTAAAGCAAGAATCAAAAGACCATCTTTTAAAAAAAATTCAACACTAAATAATTTTGCAAATGCCCCCTTAAACAAAACTCAACATCAACCAGTTACAGTTGAAAAAGTTATTCAAGACAGTCGAGCAAAACACGCTGAAGAATTACTGATATTGCCAAAACGGATTAGTCACGGAACTGCTGAACTCTCTACCAGTAATGTATCAGATGAACAACCGACTAGAATTACTCAAACCGCACAACCAGTGTTCAAAGAACTGGCAGAAATGCCTTTAGTGATGCGTGATACTTCTGGCAAGGTAGATAACTCCTTTAAGGAGTTTAAAGTTGCTTCTGGTCGATCGCATTCAACAGCCACAACGCCACTAGCGATCGCTTCAGAAATTCCCGTCACTGCAAACTCTACAGGGCATCAGAACATGATTTGGCGTAAAAATACTAGCGAACCCTCATCAGGGCACTCCTTGCCCCATGTTACCAGTAGTAATAATCAAAATAGTTTGCCTCTTGCAATCAGCCCTGCAATTGTTCAGAAACAGATTGCCCGTGAATCCTTGACAACATCTCACCCTACCTCTTTTAAAAGCGCAGGACAAATAGCCAATCCAATGTCTGGCAATAATGGAGCAATACCAGCGCAAACAACAACACAAGTCCAAGCAGTAAATGTGGCAGAAATTGCCGAACAAGTGAGCCGTATTCTCTATCGTCAGTTAACTGTTGAACGGGAACGCCGGGGGATGAATTTATGGTATTAGCAGGAGGTTTATCGCAAACAGTAGAAAAGTTAGAAATCAAGCCAGACTCAGGCTTAAAACTAATCAAGGTATCTTTCAATCCCAATTCTTTTTCTATTACCAAGGCTGTTTCCTGGAATAGTGTAGATAATTCGGGTTCACAAAACTCTAAAGCACAAGAATTGCTCAACGCCCCTGGATTAAGGTTTGGTGGTGGTGAATGTCGCGAACTCACCTTCAATGAACTTTTTTTTGACGTTACTGAACCAATTGATGGTGTAAAAATTGCTGATGTCCGGGAAAAAACCAACGACATTGTAGAACTTACCCGTATCCAACGTTCTACCAAAAGACCGCCAGTTTGTGAAGTAAGTTGGGGGAATGCTCCTAGTGGTTCCGATTTCCCTTTTAAGGGAGTTGTCACGAACTTAACACAAACTTTTACGCTCTTTAAAAGAGACGGTACTCCAGTTCGGGCTACATTAAGTATCACTTTCAAGGAATACTTAAAGCCTTTAGACGACCAACGTCAGACTGACCCCGAACTCACCACCCATGTCGTCAAACGCGGCGACACATTGAGCAGTATTGCAGCCCAACTTTACGGCGATCCGAAGCGATGGCGGATAATTGCGGAGGCTAACAGTCTAGACGATCCGCGTTACCTGAAGATTGGCAGTTTTTTAAGCATTCCAGAACAGGATTGAGGTGGCGTTATGTCAATTCCCACTGACGAATTGTATCTACCAGATTTTGATGTTCTTATTAACGGTTCGCCTTTGAAACTAGAAGACAAATTACAACTAATTCGGATTTTAGTTGATGAGGAAGTAAACTTACCCAGTATGTTTACCTTAGAATTTGCCGGATTAGACGAAGAAGTTCCTAGAACTGACATTCAATTGATTGACGATGCCAATCTAATTAAGATCGGCAATGAAGTCAAAGTCAAACTGGGTTACTTCCAAGATAAATTAGAGCAGCTGATTACAGGTGAAATTACTGCGCTAGAACCAGAGTTTCATTACAGTTCACAGCCTAGCTTGACTGTGCGCGGTTATGATCGCCGTCATCGTTTGCAAAGAGGGCGCAAAACTCGCTCGTTTCTCCAACGCAAAGATAGCGACATTGCAAGGCAAATTGCCTCTGATGCCGGGTTAACTCCCCAGATAGAAGATAGCAAAGTGATTCACGAGTATGTATTGCAAGCAAATCAAACCGATATGGAATTTTTGCAAACCCGTGCCCGTCAGATTCAGTATGAGGTGCTTGTGGAAGACAAAAAACTGTTTTTCCGACCTGTCGCTAATGCCAAGCCGGAAATTTTGACCTTGACGTTTAAGGAAGATCTGCTGGAGTTCTATCCTCGTGTTAGTGCGATCGGTCAGGTTGCTCAAACCACTGTACAAGGTTGGGATTTCAAAAACAAAACTAAAATCGTTGGACAAGCGATCGCTGGGAGTGAAGTCTCGAAAATGGGCGGGCGAAATAGTGGGGCGGCACTGAGCCAAAGTGCTTTTGGTAAGGCTACTGGAGTTATAAGTTATCACCCGATTATGACCCAAGCCGAAGCCGATCAGCTTGCCAAAGCCAACTTCAATCAGGGAGTGCTGGCACTAATTACAGGTGAAGGAGTTTGTCAGGGACGTACTGATTTACGGGCTGGCAAAGTCATCAAAATCGATGGCGATCGCATCGGTAAGCAGTTTAGAGGTCAGTACTATCTGACTTCAGTAAGTCACCGCCTCAGCGCCAGGAGTAGCCACTTGGGACGCGGGGGTTACTACACCCATTTCAAATTTTGCCGGAACGCTTTGTAAATTCCAAATTCAAATAGGAGTTAAGGGAACGTGGATTTATTTGAAATGCTGATTGATACTCAGGCACAGCAAGCGATCGCTTCACGCATTTACGGCGTAGTGGTTGGTGTTGTTACAAACAATAAAGACCCTAACAACCTCGGACGGGTGAAAGTCAAATTTCCTTGGTTGAGCGATGCAGATGAAAGCCATTGGGCACGCATTGCCACACCAATGGCAGGTAAGCAACGGGGCATTTATTTTCTACCAGAAATTGATGACGAAGTGCTAGTTGTATTTGAGCAGGGTGATGTGCGTTTTCCCTACATTATTGGTAGTTTGTGGAATGGAAAAGATACACCACCCGAAACTAATAAAACGGGAAAAAATGACATTCGTCTCATCAAATCTCGTAGTGGTCATGTAATTCGTTTAAATGACGAAAAAGGAAAGGAAACTATCGAAATTATCGACAAAACTAACAAGAATAGTATAAAATTTGAGACAGCAACAAATACTATTAGTATCACGTCAGATAAAGATATTACACTGTCGGCTCCCAGAGGAATCATTAAGCTGGACGCTAAAGAAATTGACATTCAATCTTCAGCTAGAACCAACATTAATGCCAAAACTCAAATGGATCTCAAAGCTACTGCCGAAATGAATATCAAAGGCGCAATAATCAATCTCAATTAATTATTTGTTAGCTGCTATTAACAAATAAAAATCCAAAATCTAAAATCCAAAATCCAAAATCATTATGGGACGACCAGCAGCAAAATTAGGCGATACAATCTTCGCCATAGATACACATTTAGTGTTTACCCCACCAATACCAAATGCCGTACCATTGCCGCATCCATTTAAAGGAACTATCAACGGCAATCTCAGTACAAATGTCAAAATTATGGGAAAACCAGCTGCCACAGTAGGTAGCATTGCTATTAATATGCCTCCCCATATTCCCACCCCACCGGGTATTGCTTTTCTAAAAATACCTAGTAATAAAGGCATAGTCCAAATGGGTAGCCTCACAGTCAGAATTAACGGCAAGATGGCAGCACGCGCTGGCGATACGGCTCTAACTTGCAATGACCCCATCGATCTACCGATAGGGCGAGTAATTGCTACGGGCACAGTATTAATTGGAGGCTGACAGGTACAGGAATATGGCTAAAAAGTTTCTAGGAGTAGGTGTAGGCTTTCCCGTGACTGTTCCAAATGGCGCGATCGCTGCCGCAGAGTATGAAGAAAGCGTTCGTCAGTCGATTTGGATCATCCTGGGTACTGCCAAAGGTGAACGAGTAATGCGCCCAGATTTTGGCTGCGGCATTTACGATTTGGTGTTTGAAGTAAATTCACCTTCAACTGCTGGCAAGGTTTCTCAAGCTGTGCGAGAAGCGTTGCTGCTGTTTGAACCACGCATTGATGTGTTGGATGTTCAAGTGACTCCTGTTTCTGATAGTGAAGGTTCCAAACTGCTCATCAGCATTGATTATGAAGTACGAGCGACCAATAACGCCTTCAACCTGGTTTATCCGTTTTATCTAGAAATGGGTGCAGGGTGATGACTAACAAACCGCCTCCAATTGACTCGCGCACAGCAGCAGATATTGTCAAACAGGTACAAGAACTGTTGCTCAAATCTGCTACAGATGCAACTTCTTTACCAAACTGGCAGGGATACGCACCAGATTGGCAAGAGTTTGATGCAGCTACAGGCAAGCCCAAAGGTATCAGCGCTGCATTAATCGGTGTATTTGCCCGTTACGCCGAAATCATCATTCAACGGCTTAACCAAGTACCCAATAAAAATTTCTTGGCGTTTCTCAACCTACTGGGTGCTTCGCAACTACCACCCCAACCCGCTAGAGTGCCGTTGTTGTTCTCCCTTGCCGTTGGTAGTGAGGTTGATGCCACAGTACCCGCCGGAACTCAAGTGGCAGCACCATCGGCTGAGGGTGATGAGGAGCCAGTAATTTTTGAAACAGAACGCGATTTGGTGGTGACGGCGGCAACACTTGAGGCAGTATTTGTTCGCGACTCAGAGCAAGATAAGTACGCTGACTATAGTGAAATCGCTAAAATTCCCACGACCGATACTACTACATCAATACTGGAAGCACCGATTTTCAGAGGAAAGCAGCCCGTAGAACACATTCTCAAAATCGGGCATCGCAAAATTTTGGGCTTTCCCAAAACTCAAAATTCGACCTTGAGCGTCAATTTGACCTTGACCATTAGCCTATCCAAATCGCTGGGAGATAATGCACAGGTGCAATGGCAGATGTGGGATGGTGAAAAATGGCAAGATCGAGAACCAACTGAAGCAAGACTGGGTGCTAAAAATCTGGGACTGCAAGGCGATAATCAACTCACCTTTGCTGCCATGACCTCTGTTTTTGCTACTAGCGAGACAGCTTCAGAAATTGGCTGGTTGCGCTGTGTTTTAAAGAGTGCGATCGCTCCTGTCCCCAATTCCCAAGCGCCTCCTCTGTCGGGTAAAGTACGCTCTACTGAACTACCTAAAATTAATGCCATCGAATTCGCCCTTAGCATTACTCGATCATCACTGGTGGTCGAGGAAGCATTTATCAATCAATTGCCAATTGATTTAAGTAAACAGTTCTTCCCATTTGGTGAGCAACCAAAATTTAGCGATACATTTTATCTAGCAAACCAGGAAGCTTTCTCAAAAAGTGGGGCCACTGTCACCCTAGAAATTGACCTCATCGATCCTCTTCTATTCCTGGGCTTAGAACGCGAAACTATAAATAAATTTAAAGAAAATCAGAACCCACAGTTAAAGTGGGAAGTTTGGGACGGACAAACCCAAAAATGGCGAGCTATTGGTACCTCCCGGCGCGACGGCTCGAATCCTGATGAATTAGCAACTGCATTTCAAGACTCAACAAATGCCTTTACTAACGTTGGGGAAAATCTTCAGATCACCTTTACTCTACAACCATCATTTATCCCGCAGCTAACAACAGTTAATGGCATTGAAAACTTTTGGATTCGCGTGCGAATAATTGCTGGTGACTATGGCAAAGGCGCTAGGTATCAGGAAGTTCCAGGTCGGTACGAACTCATCCCAGCTTCTTTTGTACCGCCTGCCATTGAGTATCTACGTGTGGGTTACACGCTCAACACTCCTGAATTTGCCTTAGAAAAAATCATCACTTACAACGATTTTAATGAGCAGGAAATCAAGCTGGCTGATAATGGTACTTTTGCGCCCTTTGAACCTTTTGGCGCGATCGCAGACGACAAACCAACGCTCTACCTGGGTTTTTCTTTGCCAATCGATCGCCATTTTGCCAATAGTCCTCTCAGCCTTTTCTTTCGGGTAGCAGACACAAAGTATACCCCCAATTTTGAAGCCGTTGCTAAGCAGGATCTCGGAACCAACAAGCGATTACATCTTTCTTGGCAGTATTGGAACGGTAAGGAATGGATTAATCTAACTGTTCGGGATGACTCAGAAAACTTTACTCGCTCAGGTTTGGTGGACGTACTTCCACCTAGCAATATCGCACCTCGCGAAGATTTTGGACTACCTGAGCGCTACTGGCTAAGCGTTCGATGGGAAAGTGGCAATTATGATATTGAACCCAGATTACGGCGGATATTACTCAACACTACGATCGCTTCCCAAACCGTCACCATCAGCAATGAAATTCTCGGTTCCAGCAATGGGGCAGAAAATCTGGTTTTTTGCACCACGCGATCGCCCGTTTTGGACGGTGAATATTTAGAAGTCAGAGAGCCAGAAATCCCCTCCGCACTAGAACAGGATCGTATCAAAAACGTACATGGTGAGGATGCGATTTCAGTAATTCCTGATATCAACGAACAACCGCAAGCAATTTGGGTGCGCTGGCAACAAGTGACCGATTTTTATGCTTCAAACCCGCGCGATCGCCATTACGTCCTCGATCGCATCACTGGAGAAATTCGCTTTGGCGACGGCTTAAATGGATTGATTCCCCCAATCGGCATCGGCAATTTGCGCTTGAGAAAGTATCAAACGGGTGGTGGCACAATCGGCAACCAACCCGCAAATACTATTGTCCAACTCAAAACCACTGTTCCTTACATAGACAGCGTTACCAATCCCGAAGCTGCTACAGGCGGTGCTGATGCCGAAACCATAGAATCGCTAACAGAGCGATCGCCGCGTACCGTTCGCCACAGCAACCGTGCTGTTACCTTTGAAGACTATGAAGACCTAGCAATGCTAGCAACACCAGAGGTAGCGCGAGCCAAATGCGTACCCTTACTTAACCTGCACGCCAATCCGCTGGATGTAAACAAATCAGACCAGCCTCCTAAAGCCCCTGGAGAGGTGAGCGTGATTATCGTACCGCGATCGCTTGACAAAAAACCCTTACCGACGCTGAATTTACTAGCTCGCGTTCAGGATTATCTGGAAACTCACGCGATCGCCACCACAAAAATTTGGGTAGTGGGACCGCTTTATGTGGAGGTAAGTGTCATCGCCGACATTGCCCTCACATCTCCAGACGGAGCCAGCACCGTAAAACAAGCTGTCAACAAAACCTTGACCGACTTTTTACATCCTCTGACGGGCGGTCTTGATGGCAACGGTTGGACATTTGGTCGGCGACCTCACCGATCAGATTTCTACGCCCTACTTGAAGCAGTTCCCGGTGTCGATCATATTCGCAGTTTGAAAATAGAGAAAATTGGAGAACAAAATAATGTTGAAAAAATTCAAGATACAGGTCGCTTCTTGGTGTATTCCGGCATCCACACCATCAACTTATGGCTTGAAGAAGTGTAAAAAATTGCTATTTGTTCTTAGTTGCTTCTAAAAAAAATCTCCATAACCAACTTTTATGCCTATACAACTTCCCAACTTAGACAATCGTACTTACGACGATCTAGTTCAAGAAGCCCTCAGCCTGATTCCCACCTACGCGCCGGAATGGACGAACCACAATCCTTCCGATCCTGGCATTACGCTGATTGAATTGTTTGCCTATCTGACCGAAATGCTGAATTATCGGCTAAACAGAGTCACAAATGCCAATAAACAGACTTTTCTCAATCTGATTACTGAGAATAAATACCCTCTCTTCAATGAAAAAGGAGAACCGAAACTTCTAGATGAGAAAACGTTGAATGAAGAAATTCGCAAGACGGTAGTAAACCTCCGCAAAGCAAACCGTGCTGTTACCTGTAAGGACTTTGAGGAACTGGCTCTAGCATTCAACCAAACGACGGATAAGAAGAGTCCGCAGAACGTTGCTCGTGCCCGTTGTCTTCCCCACCGTAACCTAGAATCACCCAATTCCAGCACAGTTGTAATTGACTCTGAACGACCGGGCCATGTCAGTGTTGTCATTGTTCCAGACAAACCTCAACCCAATTCTCAATTGCAACCAACTGATGAATTGCTCCAAGAAGTTTGGGCTTACCTTGAACCAAAGCGGTTGCTCACGACTCGGCTGCATCTGGTAGGGCCGCGCTATCTGACAATTCGGGTACAGATAACGCTTGTACTCAAACCGGGAGCCAAAGAAATAAAACTTGAAGATTTAGATGATAATTTGGAGGCTAAAGAACCTAGTAAAAAAGACAGCGTTCTTCCTCAAGTCATTAAAGCACTACGAAAATTTTTTAGTCCGCTAAAAGGTGGACAAGAGGGTAAAGGATGGGAATTTGGTCGCAATGTTTATTTATCAGAAATTTACGAATTACTAGACAAGCAACCAGGCATAGATTATGTTGAAAAGGTTGAAAGAACAGGAAACTCAACAACAAAAGTACCAGAAGATGAAATTGTAGTTGAAGATAAGCAGCGAGAACTGAGAGTTAACGGACAACTTAGTGCTGTGGAATTAAAAGCAAATGAATTGGTAAATTTCCAGATTCAAAAGAGAGATATCCAGATACCTAAAGATGGGGGACGTATCACCATCTCTCCAGCGGATACTTCAGTCACAGTCACCGGAGGATAACCATGCCAGTGCGATCGCCCAATCAATTACTCAATTACCTACCTCCTATTTACCAGGAAGATCCGTTTCTAGGTCAATTTCTCCTAGCTTTTGAAAAAGTGTTGCTGGGAATTAATGACGGCCTATCATTGCCAAAACTAACGGATGATGTTAAGTTTCAAGACAAAGGACTGGAAGAAGCGATCGCCTCAATTGCCACCCTGTTCGATCCGATTGGCAATGAATCTCTACCTGTAGAAAACCGTCAACGCACACCACAAGAATTTCTCAGTTGGTTAGCTGGTTGGGTTGCTCTCAGTTTACGAGATGACTGGGAAGTAGAAGCTCAACGCCGATTTATTAGCCGAATAGTTTCTCTCTATCAAAAGCGCGGTACTAAAGCGGGAATGATAGAGATGCTCAAGTCCTACACTGGCATGGGCGTTGAGGTCAACGAGTTCCGCGAAACGATGCAAATTGGTGTGGTTTCTACCGTTGGGAAGGACACCAGAATTAGTGAAGGTTTACCTCATTACTTCAAAGTCAAAATCATCCTGGAAAAGCTAGAAGACCTGAACCTTAAGCGTAAAGGACAGATTGCCAAAGCCATCATTGACCAGGAAAAGCCAGCCCACACCTTCTATGACCTAGATATTGAAGTGCCAAGCACTATCCAAGTAGGGGTGCCCGAACGAGCAACTATTGGGGTAAATACCTTACTTGGCGATATACCCCAAAAAGCTCAACCCAGTAATTAGGAATTTTTGATTCAGGAGATATCCTTATGGCAGATTACAAGTTGCCAGATTACGTCACTAAGCGGCTACGTTACTTTAACAACCAGTTCCTGCAAGAACAGGATTTCATAGACGAGCAAAACTACCACGTTGACAGACAAAGACGCCACAATCGGCTGCTACACACTCCCGGTATTGCTGACGGTCTAACAGTTACAGCTTCTGCGGGTGCAACTGATGCACAGGTAAGCCCTGGCACCGCGATCGATGGGAAGGGTAGACAAATTCTATTGTCCCAAAGTCAGCCAGTAGCAGTGAAAGACAACCAAGGCAATCTTTTCAAAGATCAGCAGAAAGTATTTCTGGTGATTTCCTACTTTGAGCAGGAATCAGACGATCCCCCGGCGGGAGGAGGTGAAGGAAAAACACGGTGGCTTGAACAACCAAAGATTGAATGTTATGAGCAAACCAACGTTCCTTCTGATGAAAATACCTACCTACGTTTGGCACTTCTAACTATTGGTACTGATGGCAAAATTGTTAGCGTAGATTTGAGTGTTCGCAAGCTAGCGGGAAGCAAAATTGGTATCACCGATAAATCGATTAAGGAAAATAATCTTGATGATGTTATAAGGTCAAAACTAGTTACCAACGGTAACAATCATAACCACAGGGATGGAGAGGGTGGTAAGATCAAACATAGTTCTCTTGATTTAACAGATGCCGGAACAAATCCCCACGGAACTACGGTAGATAATGTTCTGGATGCGACAAAAAGTAAAGTCAGTAAACGTGTTTTTGTGCAAGTTAATGTTCCGGGGATCTACAATCCGGATACGAGGAGTTCTATAACGGACAAAGGTTCTGTTTTTGTCTTAAATACTTCTTCTAGCGATTCCTATGGCTTGGTGGCGAAAGTCGCAGAGACGGCTGATGTACCGCCTGATCCCAACAAGACCATCCCTGCTGCTGCGGTGGTTGCGATCGCTGGCCGTAAAAACGTTTATGGAATTTATACCACTGCTCTAACACCAGGTTATGCACTCAACGTTGACGGCAAAGCTAATTTTGCTGGAGGACTCAATTCAGGTCACATTTCAGATACCTTCATCAATGCCAGTGGACAACGATTGACTACAGGAGATGTCGTTAAACTCAAAGGAACTCCGGTTACGCAGTTTCGGGGTTCTCAAAATAAAATTCCCATTGCCGAAGTCACCCTGGCAGATCGAGAAAACGACACATTGGTAATTGGCATCGTCGATAGTGAAGCCATCCCAGAACCAGGACAACCAGATACCAGAGTGAAACCGGAAGATCCAAGCTTCATCGAGGATGGCGGCGAGTTATACCTGGTCACACTGGGAGTATTTGCTCACTGTAAAGCTGATGCCACTGACATCCCTATTGAAGTGGGAGATTTGTTGACAACTTCTAACAAACCTGGTCACGCCAAAAAAGCTACAGATCCAAAATTGGGCAGCATTATTGGCAAGGCATTAGATCCACTTGAAAAAGGAACGGGTTACATTTCAGTGTTTGTGAATATCCAATAGCAAACAGCTATGACGATAGGTTACATACCGCTAATTTTCAAACAAAAAAACAACTAACAAAGGAGACAGTAATGGCAGAACAAAATTTTGACAATCTTCGAGTTACTCAACAAACCTACATCGGTACTGGTGGTGACTCAGACGCCCAACTACATATTTGGAGAAACGACAATCAAGAAGCCAAAATCTTACTGGAAAGAGCAGGTAGTATCCTACTCAAGCTAGCTGTCAACTCGGAAAATGTCGCCACTCTAGGCACGATTGGCAACAGCCCTCTGCAACTCCAGGCAGCCGGAACTTCCGGAATTTATCTCAACACGAATGGCTTGGTCGGTGTCGGTACAACCACTCCCAGCTTCAACCTCGATGTTCAAGGCATCATCAACGCCACGCAGTTCTACAAGAATGGTCAACGCTGGAAAATCACTAATGATGACATTGACGACAATAAAATCTCTGGTCTCAAGATTCAGGATAATTCCATACCTATAGGGAAATTAAAAGATTTCTCACCCTCTCCAGGCAGTCAATGGAAAGACGGTTCTAGCGGTAGCGGTAGTATCTTTTACGACGGCAGCGGCAACGTTGGCATCGGCATCGGGAAAACCAACCCAACTTTCAAACTCGACGTTCAAGGTGTCATCAACGCCACGCAGTTCAACAAAAATGGTCAACCCTGGAAAATCACTAATGATGACATTGACGATAACGCCGCCATTGATGGCAACAAGATGAAAGATGGGTCGATACCCATAAAGAAAATAAAAGATTTACCACCCTCTACAAGCAGTCAATGGGTAAGTGGTAACAGTGGCATTATCTCTTACAGCGGTGGCAACGTTGGTATCGGCATAAGCAACCCTCAGTTCAAGCTCGACGTTCAAGGCAATATCAACGCCACGCAGTTCTTCAAAAACGGTGTTCCTTGGATAATATCGCGTGATGAGATTGCCAACCAAGCCATTAATGCCGACAAGATTGGCAACGGTGCCGTCACGACTGACAAAATCGCTAATAAGTCTATCACTCAAGAGAAATTAGCTTTCCAAATCTCTCCTCCAAGCAGCAGTCAATGGCAAGGTGTGGATGGTGACCCCATCTCTTACACAAAAAACAACGTTGGCATCGGGACGACAACGCCAAAATCACTTTTAGAAATCCGAAAAGATGTAAGCAACAAACTAGGAGCTGTATTGACGCTACAAAACAGTTTAGGTGGAACAGGTGCTGGGGTAGCTATTGATTTTAATGGGTATGACGTAGGTCAAGATGACCCAACTGCTCGAATACAATCCCTTGATGACGGCTCCGCTTCTAGTCATATAGCTTTTTATACCAAGCAGTCTGGGGCACCTACGAATAAGTTACAAGAAAGGCTAAGAATTCAATCCAATGGTAACATTGGCATCGGGAAAAACAACCCGGCATTCAACCTCGACGTTCAAGGCATCATCAACGCCACACAGTTTTACAAAAATGGTGTTCCTTGGATAATATCGCGTGATGAGATTGCCAGCCAAGCCATTAATGCCGACAAGATTGGCAACGGTGCCGTCACGACTGACAAAATCGCTAATAAGTCTATCACTCAAGAGAAATTAGCTTTCCAAATCTCTCCTCCAAGCAGCAGTCAATGGCAAGGTGTGGATGGTGCCCCCATCTCTTACACAAAAAACAACGTTGGCATCGGGACAACCACTCCGCTAGCAAAGCTACAAGTCGCCAATGGAGCTATCATGCCAAGTGCTGGCAATTCTGAAACATCAGGGATTATGTTTCCAAAAGATCCTGGTGGTGGTGGTGATGATGCTGCTTGGATTCGTTATTACGCACGAACAGATGAAGCTTGTACTTTGGAAATAGGTATATCCAACGATGGAGATGATCATATCGCCTTAATGCCTTCCGGTTACGTCGGCATTGGTACAAAAACACCATCAGGCAAACTACATATTTATGAACCTACAGACGACAAAGGTCAGGGAGGAAGTATCAAGTTTTTTGACACAGGAGCTAACTGGAAATACGAGATTAGCTATGATGGTGGCTCTGACGGTAAATTTATGTTTACAAATACTGGCAAAGCCGAAGGAGAAACAGGATTTCAATCGTCAGTTGCAAACAAAACGTTACTGACTATGAAAAACAATGGTCAGGTCGAGGTACCAAATGGCAATCTCTCTGTCAAGTTCGATCTCTATGTCGGGGGACAATTGGTACAGGCATCATCTAGAGAACTAAAGGAAAATATTACTGATTTCTCCACTCAAGAAGCAATTAAGACATTGGCAGGTCTAAATCCAGTCAAATTCAATTATCGAGAAGATCCGGAAAAAGGACTCACAGTTGGATTTATTGCAGAAGATGTGCCGGACTTATTAGCGACTCATGAGAAAAAAGGAGTTTGCGCGTTAGAAATTGTGGCAGTGCTGACTAAAGTCATCAAAGAGCAGCAAATGGAACTATCCCTTCTGCGGGAAAGAGTAACCACTTTAGAGGCGAAGGCTTAACAATACCAACCTTAATTCAACACCATAAAAATTAACACGCATTGAGGAGGTATGTAAATCAACCCAGAGTTAAGAAGGTTAATTGTAGCAGCCAGCAATAAGAAACACTCCGACCAGCAATAACGAGCATTCTGAGCCAGGATTAATTGCAACTATGTTGGTGAATTGAGCCAGGATTATCTGCGATTGGGACAGAATTAACAGCAACCAGCCAGCAATAAGAA
>NZ_JBHFNQ010000069.1:0-37609 GCF_041929345.1 Floridaenema aerugineum BLCC-F46 | reverse complement strand
AATGGTACTAGTGGTTGCTTAGAGTCCCGGGACATTTCACCCTGATAACTCAGGTCATTGATTCTTGAGGGTTAAAGTAAAATAATTGTTAACTATTTTAGCTTATAAATGACTACAAATTAAGTGAAGTTTTACAATACCGATTTTGAGTGCCAAAACATTATTCAACTCGTTTATGCAGAGCAAATCTGGGGATTAGTACGATATGGTCTTTACCCTTACCCTGGTTCTCCAAATTTCCTAGAAATAGAGCAGTTAGAGACAATTCCTACCAGTCGAGGTGAAATGATTGAACGACCGATCGCACCCATTGGTAAATGGTTAATTTGGTATTGTATCAGGGTAGGGCTGCAATATTGTACCGTATCAGAAAACAAACCTTTAATTCTGCTGGCTTCTCTAGAATCAGCAATCCTCTACTACAGAAACGTTATCATGATGGAGTATTTAGGGCCAGCACCTAGTGCTCCAGGGGAAGATTTATATGCCTTCCGATTCTCACCCACAGCAGCCAGAACCTTCTGCGAACGACAAGAAAACCAATACGGAATCCCAACCCATTTTGACTAGCGATCAAGTAAAAGCTGGGTCAAAAGTAATAATGAGTCATGCTGAACGGCAAGCTTATCTCAAAAAATCTGGTCTTGCGGATTTGTTTGGCGTTGCTGATTTGTTACCTGAAGTTGGAGAAGAAACACCTGAAGTACCTAAAGAGTCTTCACGCCTAAAATATGTACGAGGATTATTTAAGAATAAACAATCAGAAATTGATCGGAAATCTGCAAATGATAAAGAGATTACTAGTTAGTTAAGCAATTGAGGTAAAAACTAGTGATAAAACGAGTATTGGTAGATATCGATATTCTTTTAGATATACTGCTCGAAAGAATTCCATTTGTTGAATCTGCTTCTGATATTTGGCAGTTGATCGAATCTCAGGAAATAGAGGCTTATGTAAGCATAACAACTTTAACTAGTATATTTTATACAGGTCAGCAAAATTGTGGAGTCGAAGTAGCTTGGCAGGCAATCTCTGAAATTAGAGCAATTATGCAAATCTGTACCATTGATGAACTAGTTCAGGATAAAGTAGCTTATTTAAAGCATATAGATGATGAGATTGCATTGAACTTGGCTTGTGCAGTAGAGATGAAGCTTGATGCAATTATTACTCGAACTCGTCAAAATCAGTATCTCAGTATAATCCAAAATTCTCATGACTCAGTAGAAAAAAATATACTTGTTTTATCAGCAGGACAATTATTTGCGAAATTCTTCTTAAATAATCAAATTACTGAACAATTAGATGTCTATCACAAACATACTGAAGCAGAGCGAAATCATCTATTTTTTACCCGCAACACAAACTCCCTTAGCCAATCTGAACTGAATGCTTTAATGAGGTACTTTGAACAATCTGAAAAACGTCTATTGTGGGCTTTACTGATAAGCCAAAATGCTTCTAAAATTATTGCTCATGCTGCTGAAAACTTGCTATCTGAGCAGGCAAGGTTGTGTCAATTAAATAGCCAATTATCTCTGGATGATTGGCTACGGCTCATGTATATTATCCTAAAATATGTTACTTATGCTTTTATAACTGGTAGCTACCGATTACTAGATAGAATATCATTAGATTTCACAGATATTAACTATAGAGAGCATGGCTTAGAAACTCCCCTAATAAGTTTAGCCATAGAGAAATTAAAAACATCTATGATTAAACTGGTCAAGGATTCTAAGAATATTAGTACACATAGTAGTATGAATTTAATTTTGGAAATAACTACTTACTTTGATTATGTTGTTACTGAACTTGCTAAAAATAAAGATTTAAAACTTGGTTAATGACTCAAAAATATGCTGAGTGATAGAGCGATCGCACCACCCACCACTTAGAAAAGTGCGATCGCCAATTCTTCATTTTCAAGAATAACTAAACTCAACTTTCCTCTCACCCACTACTTCTGGCGCATTGACAGCTAAACGCAAATCATCAGCATAAACTGTTAACCAAGGTTGACCTAAATTTAAACTAGTAAAAGGACTTTCTGTAGGTACTTGCAACTTTCCACTCACTAATCCCACACGAGATGCAAATTCACCTTTGAATAACAGAAAATCCGAAATAGAAGAACCAAAACTTGGCAAATCTAAAGAAACAGGCAATGCCAAACTAGGTTTAGTATAAGTAAGACTACAAAGTTCTTTATCTCCTTGTTTCACAATAACACTAGACTCATCTCCTGTTAACCAAGTAAATTCTGCCAACTCTTTTGGTAATCCCCAAATTTCTCGACCACCAGCTACAGAGTCAGGATTATCTACATAAATGTGAGAAATCCAAGAACCAAATTTTCCGGCATAACTCACCATTCCCGGAACTACAATTAACTCGTTATATTCCAAGGTTGAACCCAATTTATAAGAGGATAAATACACACCTCCAATAGTTTTACCGGGCCAAACTGAAACTATTTCTAATTCCTGGGGAATTAAGGGGCGCGATCGCTCAATATCCACCAACTGAACAGTTTGAACTGCGTAACCTTTTAATGTCCAAGGCGCTGACGGATAACTCATCTATTTTACTCCTACTAATCAATTATTTCACTGAATCTAACTTTAGAAATGGTTAGCCAACAGTATCTTGCGAAGTAACAATCTCTAACTTAAGATAGAGCCTATTTTCTTAACTTATTTTTACATTATTTAATAGCTCTTTACATTTATTCATAGTTTCCGGGAGTTCTCAAGATGCAAGACACCACCCAAGTCACACCTATTGCCGATCCTCAAGAACGCAACGCCTGGAAAACAGGTTTTACCCCCCAAGCAGAAATTTGGAATGGACGTTTAGCGATGATTGGCTTTGCAGCTGCTGTATTAATTGAGCTATTTTCTCGTCAAGGAGTTCTCCATTTTTGGGGTCTAATGTAGTTCTTCCACTTCGTCTCAATATCTGGCCTATCTTCAGGCAGGGGAGGTAGAACCTCCCTTTCTCTCGTTCTCTCGTTCCCAGGTTCAACCTGGGAACGAAAGAAGAGGCTCTGCCTCTTGGTGGAAGTTCTGAGTATACCAATAGTTGCATTTTTGCTCAACATCAGTTACATTAATTTACAGGACTTAATAAAACTTCATTTACGGAGTTGAGACTATGCAAGGTGAAAATCGCAACGATGTTAAATTCGGCTTTACACCTCAAGCTGAAAATTGGAATGGTCGGTTAGCAATGATTGGTTTTATTGCTGCTGTAATTACTGAGCTAGTTTCCGGTCAAGGTGTTCTGCATTTCTTAGGTTTGATGTAATTCTTATATTCTTTTTACCTCTGACAATCTGAAACGAACTATTTTTAGGGAGTGAAAAAACTCCCTATTTTTTGGTATAAACAAAAGCTCCAATAGCGATCGCTACTGGAACCTGCTCAAAGTATGGTAAAAAAGTTGCTAACGAATATATTCTTTAAGAATACTGTTGCGATTCGGATGACGCAGCTTCCGTAAAGCCTTAGCCTCAATCTGACGAATTCGTTCGCGAGTCACGTTGAAAATTTGCCCGATTTCTTCGAGAGTCTTCATTCTGCCATCATCCAAACCATAACGCAGACGTAAAACATCCCGTTCTCTTGGACTAAGAGTATCTAAAACACTTTCCAAATCTTCGCGCAGTAAATTCTTAGAAACTTGGTCTTCTGGTGTTTCGCCATCCGACTCAATAAAATCCCCCAATCGAGAATCTTCTTCTTTACCAATGGGGGTTTCCAGCGAAATAGGTAGTTGAGCAGATTTAGCAATGAATCGCAGCTTCTCGATGGTCATTTCCATGCGAGTAGCAATTTCCTCTTCAGTAGGTTTGCGACCCATTTCTTGCGACAACAACTTGGTAGTTTTCTTAATGCGGGAAATGGTTTCGTACAAGTGAACAGGCAAACGAATGGTGCGAGATTGATCGGCAATTGCTCTAGTAATTGCCTGACGAATCCACCAAGTCGCATAAGTAGAGAACTTATAGCCTTTTTCGTGATCGAATTTTTCAGCTGCCCGGATTAAACCTAAGCTACCTTCCTGAATTAAATCTTGGAAAGACAGCCCACGATTCATGTACTTTTTCGCGATCGAAACTACTAAACGTAGGTTGGACTGCACCATTTTGTCCTTCGCACGTCGCCCCAAATGGAGGCGATGACGGAACGCTGGCAACTGCATATCTACCGCTGCCGCCCACTCGCGATCGTGGGGGTCACGGTCTAACTTATCGCAAAGACTCTCTCGAATCCGTTCCAATTCCAACAAATCAGCAATCTTTCTTGCCAATTCGATTTCTTCATCCGCCCGTAACAGTCTAATCCGACCAATTTCTTGCAAATACAGGCGAATTGAGTCTTCTGTATAATGCTTTTTCTTAGTTTGCGCTCGACGACGGTTTGAGCGTACCTTACCAGGCTTTCCATCGTCTTCTTCCGGGGACACATCTTCTAAAAACTCGTCTTGATCTGCGTCTTCCACTTCTTCTGCTAAGAGTAGATCTTCCAAAGTGGGGCTTATATTATCAAGTACGTTGTTAGCCTGGGTCATGCCGCGTTCCTCATGCTCCTTTGGGTTAACAAAATCAACAACTAAACATCATGATGCAATCAATCTCCCAACATATTAACCAGTAAAAGACCAAACAAGCATTAAAAGCTTAATTATTAAGTAACTGGTTAGGGGAAAAACACTATGCTTCGCAGTTAAAACTTCAGAGTTTATGGGAAGCGTAAGTGGCTGAATTTATAGTTGGGTCTTGTCAAGATCTTTACGATTGTAGCCTTTCTCACAAAAATTGCCAGCAGTTTTTGCTTTTATCCATGCAGTTTTTCGATGTCTCCATTCAACTGGAAAATTAGGTAAAGTTTATGGTTGCATCGGCTTTTGCCTAAAGATGCTAAACATCGAAATTATTCTGCTTTTTTAGGGTATAATTTCACCTGCTTTCTTGCTGGATAGACAGTTCAGGTGAACTTTCCCCACAAAATTTTAGACAATAGGCTGGACGATAACCAATTGGTTTTTGTCCTTAGAGTTGCGAATAAGCCTACGTAAAGTATTGCACCCATTTTCAGCTAGTTTAGTTGAACTAATTTGGTAGTTTCTATTGCCATTGGTCATGTTAGACCATTTTGCTGGATTTTGTGGCTTTTTAGATTATTTGGTCGCTAATGATTCCTGACTTAAGTGGAATCTGGTTTAACGAGTTTTTCGTCTCACCCAACTAGGAGCTACCACATTAGCCACAAAAGCTTAGTACCGCAGAAGTGACTCTAGAACAAAGCATCCTTAAATTTAAGTCACGGAAACTCTGTTGACAACAAAGTACTAAGTTTCAGCCGTAGTAGTCTTGACAAATGACTAATCTACACTCTGTCATTCTAATTAACTCTGATGTGAAATGACAGCTAGTTGGCTAAATAAATTTACCAGAACTTTACATTTCTCCGATCGCACCCGGTAATTGTGTGAATATTCGTTAACATTGGTTAATTAAACTACGCCACTGAGTTGCCAAAGCTGCTCCACTGTAACAAACTTAAACCCGCGCTGGAGCAATTTTTTCACAATTAGGTCTGTGCTTTGGGCGACATCAGCACCACCAAAAAATCCATCATGTAACACAATCAGCGCACCATTTTGCACTTGAGATAATACTCTTTGTACTACAACAGCGACTCCAGGTAGTACCCAATCTTCAGGAACTACACTCCACATTACCGGGCGATAATTCCAGCTTTGTAAAGATTTTAAAATCTGGGGTGTAAAAACACCATTAGGAGGGCGAACATCTCTAACATGAGTTTGAACGTAGTCCAAATCTAACGCACAAGCTTGAGCGATCGCTAACTGCGTCTTTGCCAAATTCTGTTTTAAAATTGGCGAAGTGAAGCTAGTAAACATCTGGTGATTATACCCATGTAAACCTACCCAGTGTCCTCGCTGATAAACTGCTTTTGCTACCTCTGGCGACCTTTCCACACAAACACCCAACCAGAAAAAACTGGCAGGTATCTCATACTTATCTAAAACGGACAATAACTGAGGCGTATACTGAGGATGGGGACCATCATCAAAAGTTAAAGCCACAATCGGTTCTTGAATATTTGCCGACCACAGACAAGTGGGAAAAGTAGGTTGCAAAATGCGATATAAAATCGGAAAAACAGGAGCTAGCTGCATTAATTAAAGATGAAACAACACCTAAGTTTAAATTAGCAATAAAAATCCTGATTTTGGGGACTAGGGTAGGGGCGATTCATGAATCGCCCCTACGACTGGGAAGAACCAAGATTTACACGCGATCCAGAATGTAAATCAATAAATCCTGGTTCAGTTTTAAGTTAGGAAGAAAGTTTTGAGTTGATCAACTTCACTTTGTCTCCTTGTCTCCTGTGCCCCTCTGCCTTCACTTCATGGCGTTTTACATTGACTGGCATTGAGAAAGGGGCGGTAGCTTCACCCAATTTGGGATAATTTTCTAATAGATTTAAGCCGTAGAGAATGGCATCACGAATGATTGCTTCTTGTTCCTGATTCAACATGAGGCGAAAATAATCAGCAATCCAGATTTTGTGATTAGAATCAGATCGTTCGACGGAACTAGTTAAATAGCGAACGGCAATTAAACGTTTTAAAGGGTCGGCATGAGTTAAATCTGCTAGCATTTGGTCAAGCTTGGCTTGGTCTGGTTTTGTTTGCTCTTCGAGGATTTGCCAAACTAGTAGTCCTAAAATTGCTAGAGTCCCTAGAGATTGGAGCAATATACCTAGTGTAATCCAAGAGCTTTGAGTTTGAGAACCGATCGCGATCGCCACATAACTAAACAGCGTAGCAAATCCACCACTAATTACGGCTACTGCCAACTGACTATTTGCACCTGTCAATAATTGGCGCAAGGAAGACCAATAAGACTGCCAATTGCTCGATTGTAGCCGATAAACTAACCACATCGTTACCACACCGATGCTGGTTGCTCCGAACAACCCCCTGTTGCTAAATATTATCGTCATTGCCACAATCAAACCTAACAGCAAGTATCTCGAACTACTTGACTGTTTACCAGAGAAAAATTTGAAAGTTCTACTTTGGCTTTGGAACTCCACAAACAACGAGTTGGGGAGTTGATTAACCACATCTTGCCACCAAGAGGAAGCCTGTGCCACCTTTCTTACCTGCCAGATAATAAAGTTCTTGTGATGTGGAGAATCAGTCCACACCAACTTATAGAAACAATAGCATTTCTCAGGATAATTTCAGCTACAGCTGAAACTTAAAGTCATCCAAAGTAAATTGACCATCAAAAGCACAGTAGGTAACTCGATAAATATCTGCGGCGGTAACAGTAAGTAATTCGTTTGGTGGAATTGAAGAGTCAGAACCAGCTAAATTTGGCTCGGAAATCTCTACTTCTTTGAGCAGTTGATTATCTTGGTTATAAGCTGCTAATACCAACTTCTGAGAAGTAGTGATAACAGCGCTCACAGTTTTAACCGGGTGGTAAAACACAGCTTCTAGCCATCCACTCTTGGGTGCTCCCATTAACACTGTGTTGCCAGAGTTTGCTGGATAAGCTGGATTGGAGGGACGAATAGCTATGCAATTATTAAATGTTACACCCCATTTTTGAAATTGGCGATCGACAACTTCAAAACACATCAGGTCTTCAAAATTCAGATAAACTTGGGCGGGCTTTGTCACAATGTAATCAAGTGTAGATATTTCTTGATGCGGTTGGGCAGTAGCCATATAAATTTTTGCATCAGTCTTTTCATCTATCAGCAGTTCTATTGCTGCCGATATTTCCAACTGGTTCTGTTCAATATCGAATTCCTTAACCATCAGGCTATTTGATGTCATTTTATTCCACCTAGATGAGTAATCAATCAATTAAGTTGGCGCTGTTAACTCAGATGTGAGATGATGGGGAATTTTATAAAACATTCTATTAGCAGTGATTCCGGTCAATAAGTTTTCTTTATTTCCTGCTAATTTTGGTAGATGCTAATTTACTTACACATTCGTTCAGAAAATTTTGGGAAAATCCTCACAAACCTACACATAATTTATTTGTTTGTTTTCCACTTCAGATTTCTGAGTTGAGACAGATGAGAGTTTATACTTCATTATTATTTAAGATTATCAGGAAATCAACTTTTCCCTTTGGTATAGTCGAACTGGGCAGTAATGGGTAAATCGCTTTTGCTACAAGCATTTAGCACCTCTAATTTCCTCACTGTTTGCCCGGAAATTTTACAAAAAGTTTACAGAAAGTTTAGTTTCAGGGCTATTCCTTTGAGAAAAGTTCAGAAAAGTCAGGCAGAAATATAATGGTGGTGGTTGGCGGTGCGATCGTCCATTTCCACTACCATGTAGGAAAAGGGTTAATCATTAAAATTCCCTGACCAACTGAAATTAGCAGAAAAACACAATATCAAAAAATCAGAAACAGGAGGTGTTTTTATGTTTTTGCCACTGGGGTTTGAGCTACGTTCAGTAATGACTGCTATGGGAAAAATTGTTTACTACACAGCAGAAGGAGAATTATGGCAAACCAAGGGCTCGACTGTTAAAGAAGACTTACCGACTCTCTTATTTTTGCATGGCTTTGGCGGCGGTTCCTCTGCTTATGAGTGGTCTAAAGTCTATCCCGCTTTTGCAGATGAATATCGAATTTTAGCACCAGACTTAATAGGTTGGGGTAATTCTCACCATCCACAACGGTATTACCAGATTGATGATTATTTCCAGAGTATTACTGAGTTTATTGAACAGACTTGTACCGAACCTGTAGCAGTAATAGCGTCTTCTTTAACTGCTGGGTTTATAATTCGTTTGGCTGTGACAAATCCCCATTTATTTAAGTGCTTGATTTTGACTGCACCATCAGGATTAGCAGATTTTGGCGAAAATTCTGTCAGTAATTTTTTTAGTCAACTGTTAAGCATACCAGGAGTTGACAGTTTAATTTACAACCTTGGTATTGCTAATAAAAGTGCCATTCGGACATTTTTAGAAGAACGGCAATTTGCTGATAGTAATCGCGTTTATGAAGAAATTGTCGCAGCTTATTTAGAATCTGCTTCCCAACCAAATGCGGAATACGCAGCACTGTCTTTTGTCCGAGGGAATTTATCGTTTAATTTATCTTTGTATATCTCGCAATTGAATGTACCAACGGCTTTTATTTGGGGGAAAGAGTCTCAGTTTAGTAAGCCAGAACTGGGTAGGAGATTAGCTAATTTAAACCCCAATTCGGTGCGTTATTTTGAAGAGTTAGAAAACGTAGGTTTAACTCCACAGTTAGAAGTTCCAGCAATAACAATTGGGTTAATTCGTAAATTTCTGAGATTACTTAATGGCAATTAACCATCAGGTCTGTTGTGACGACTTCAGTCGTTCTTCATGTCTGTTGTGATGACTAGCGCTAACGCGCCGCTAGCGCTAAGAGTCATTTCTTAATCTAAGAGAAGGACTGAAGTCCTGACAACGAACAATTAACTGAAAGCTTTTTCTAAAATTAATTTAGAACGTTTTACTGGTTCAGGAACTGTTACTGGATAATTACCAGTAAAGCAAGCAGAACAGAAATTTTGGGGGTCTTCTCCGGTAGCTTTGAGCATTCCTTCCCAGCTGAGATAAGCTAAAGAATCAACGTCAATTTGTTTGGCGATTTCTGTTACTGATTTTGTAGCAGCAATCAATTGTTCTTGATTGTCTGTATCAATGCCATAAAAGCAAGGGTGAGTTACTGGGGGTGAAGAAATCCTCATGTGAACTTCAGTTGCGCCAGCATCTCTTAAAGCTTTAACTATTTTGCGACTAGTGGTTCCCCGGACAATGGAATCATCAACAATTACCACTCGTTTGCCATACAAAACATCTTTGAGGGGATTAAGTTTCATGCGAATTCCCGTTTCCCGCATTTTTTGGGTTGGTTGAATGAAGGTGCGACCTACGTAGCGGTTTTTAATCAAACCTTCAGCATAAGGAATTCCCGAAGCTTGGGAAAAACCAATGGCGGCGGGAACGCCAGAGTCTGGTACTCCAATCACAAGGTCTGCATCTACTGCTGATTCTGCTGCTAAGATTCTGCCAATCCGCATCCGATAGCTGTACAAAGTTTCACCGGACATGATGCTATCGGGCCTAGCAAAATAAATCATTTCAAAGATACAAAGTTTGGGTTGGGGTTGTTTTGTCCAGTGGAAGGATGCCAAACCTGCTTCCGTAATCCAAACTAATTCTCCTGGTTCCACATCTCTGAGGTATTCTGCACCAATAATGTCTAATCCGCAGGTTTCTGAGGCGAGAACGTAGCGCACTGGGTCACTGGGCAAAGTGCCAATGACTAAGGGACGGATGCCGTTGGGGTCACGGGCACCCATCATTCCGTCTGGGGTGCCAATTACTAAGCTAAAGGCTCCTTGGCATTGATGAAAAGCGCGGATTGCACCTTCTAACCAGTCATGTCCTTCGTTGATTTCTTCGGCGATCGCATGAGCGATCATTTCCGAATCAGTTGTGGTAATTAAGTTACAGTCCCGTTTTAGTAATTCTTCTCGTAATCTAGTTGTATTGACAAGATTGCCGTTATGTGCTAAAGCAAGCTTTCCTAAACGAGTATCTACAACTGCTGGCTGAGCATTAACAACCCGACTAGAACCTGTTGTAGAGTAGCGAGTGTGCCCGACAGCTAGAGTGCCAGTCATTTGGTGGAGAATTGTTTCATTGAAGACTTGAGAAACCAACCCCATCTCTTTGTGTAGATGCACTTGTTTGCCTTCAAAAGTGGCAATTCCAGCTGATTCTTGACCTCGGTGTTGTAAAGCATACAGCCCAAAGTAAGTAAGTTTGGCGACATCTTCTTCTGGGGCGTAGATGCCAAAAACGCCACAAGCTTCTTCGGGCTTATCTGGGCGATTTTGATTGATTTGGGCAGGATACTCTTCAGAGTCTAGGGAATGGTTGGGAATCATGCTACGGTTTGGCTCCTAAGTTTGAGATACAGAATCAGATAGAAGGCTATGAAAGCAAAAAATTTAACGAGAGTTAACCTAACTTAATATCTTCTTAACAATAGCATTGTTAAAAGCCGATCGCTCTAGCGAACTGAACTTAGCAGCGAAGAGCAGTTTTCCGGGAAATGCCCCCGTTAATTTTGCTCACACATAGTTTTTTGGTAGTTTTATACTTGATGGAAATCAGACAAGACAAGGCTTTAGCCAGTTGAGTAGGACTTGTTAACTAAACTGCTAGACGACGTTCAATGGCATGGGAATAGCGATCGCCTGCTACTGTAATGCTAACGTCGATTAATAGTGCATTGTCAGCCGTGAAAACTCGTAAATTAGAATTGGTATTTCCGACATTGCCAATTTTTTGCCAATAGTTAGCTAGTGCTTCATTTAAATAGGATTCCCAAACTTCTGCCCGATCTTGCACTACCGAAACTAAAATTCTCGCGCCACCTTCACCAAACAGCAGATTATCCCAACGCTGAGTTTGTTCTGATGAAACACCTAAATTAATCTCCGCACCCAACTTACCGCTGATGCAAGCTTCCGCCAAAGCAACAGCTAACCCTCCCTCAGCGCAATCATGAGCCGATCGTACCCAACCTTGACGAATACCTTCTCGACAAGCAGCTTGCACAATACGTTCTAAATCATAATCTATTTCCGGTGGTTTTCCGGCAACAATCCCGTGAATTGCAGCTAAATATTCCGAAGCACCCAGAACGATTTCCGATTTTTGATTTTCGATTTTCGATTCGGTTGGTATACCCAAAAGATAGATAACATCGCCTTCACTTTGCCAACCTTGACCGCAAACTTTAGTAAGATCGGAAATTATTCCCACCATGCCAATTACCGGAGTTGGGTAAATCGGTTGGGGATTTCCTTCACTGTCGAGAGTTTCATTATAAAGAGAAACATTTCCACCAGTCACAGGCGTTTTAAACTCTTTACAAGCTTCCGAAATCCCGCGACAAGATTCTGCTAATTGCCAATAACCAACAGGTTTTTCAGGACTACCAAAATTTAGATTATCAGTAACAGCAACTGGTTCCGCACCAACACAACTTAAATTTCTCGCTGCTTCAGCAACAACTGCTTTTGCACCTTCGTAAGGATTAAGGTAAACATAACGGGAATTACAGTCAACTGTTGCCGCCACACCTTTATTTAAAACCGCCGGATTTACCTCACCTTCCAAAGGACGAACCCTAACAACGGCGGCATCTGCGCCACCAGGAAATAGAACTGTATTGTTCTGAACTTGATGATCGTATTGGCGATAAACCCAACGTTTTGAAGCAATGGAAGGAGTATCTAACAAAGTCAAAAGGATATCATTCCAAGTTTGGAACTTCCCGGAAACTTCAATTCCTTCACTTGTACAAACCGGGAGAGAATCAGGTTGCCATTCCCAAGCTTTCTGCACATATTCCGGCGGTTGGGGTAACAATTCTCGGTGATAAATTGGTGTATTATCTGCCAAAGCTGTCGCTGGAATTTCGGCAGCAACTTTCCCTTGAAACAGAATTCTCACAATAGATTCTTCGATAACTGTTCCGGCAACAACTGCTTGTAAACCCCAACGATGGAAGATATCGATTAATTCTTGTTCCCTGCCTTTGTGAGCAACAAATAACATTCTTTCTTGGGATTCAGATAATAGATATTCGTAGGGAACCATACCAGTTTCCCGCACGGGAATTTTATCTAAATCTAATTCAATTCCTACTCCACCTTTAGCTGCCATTTCGGAAGTGGAACAGGTAATTCCTGCTGCACCCATATCTTGTGCGGCGACAACTGCGCCTGTTTTAAATGCTTCCAAACAAGCTTCAATTAAAGATTTTTCCATAAATGGGTCGCCCACTTGCACGGCGGGTCTGTCGTCCATTGAAGCGTCGCTAAGTTCTGCACTAGCAAAACTCGCGCCACCCATGCCATCGCGCCCAGTGGTAGAACCAACATATAACACGGGATTGCCAATGCCGTTTGCACCAGATTTAACAATTTCGGAAGTTTCCATTAATCCCATTGCCATTGCATTGACTAAAGGATTTCCTGAATAAGCAGGATCAAAATAAACTTCGCCACCGATGGTGGGTACTCCGACGCAGTTATGGGTAACAATGCCAGAAGTGGTGACGAAAAGGTGAGTGTTGTCTACTTCAACATCGTAGACATCGCATTCCTCAACCGAGTTTGTTTCGATGCTTTTAATTTTGACAACTGCTACATCATTTGATGATTGGCGAGAACGAGGGAAAGAGTACTTTGTGCCGTTGTCGCGAGTTAAAGCTGTAGCTAACTCGACGGTACGTTCTTCACTAAAAACAACTTCCTGCTTTTCCAGATTCAGAAATTTTGTCAGTACAGGTATTTCATCGCCAATGCTTAATGATTGTGCTGGGAGAATATCCCAACTACCGTTACGCTGGATGAAACTAGGATGATCTGGTGTTACCGCAATCCTACTATCTAAATTTGTCTGAATAGTGACTAACTTATTAGTACGTCGTTTGAAGATGCGGCGTACTGGTTGCCAACAACTTTCTAAGGTATTGGGGTCTACAGAGAGTGTTTCTACTGAGTTTGTAGCATCTAATTCGGCGGTAGTTTTACCTACTGGTAAGCGTGATTCGACAAAGTTACCGATCGTATCAAAATGTACGCCGTTTTTGTCACGCCAGATAAATGTTTCGTCTGCGACTAAGCAGTTACCATAGTTCGCTATACCTGCGACTACGCCGCTAAATATTCTCCGAGTTCTGGCATCTTCTAAGGAACCGAAGCGGAGGGAGTTTAACACGGCAATGGGACGCGCACCCATTGTAAAGATATCACGGAGGATGCCGCCAACGCCTGTGGCTGCGCCTTGGAAGGGTTCGACGGCGGAGGGGTGATTGTGGGATTCGATTTTAAAGGCTAATCTTTGTCCGTCGCCTAAGTCTACTACTCCGGCGTTTTCTCCGGGGCCAACGAGGATGCGATCGCCACTTGTGGGAAACTGTTTAAGTAAGGGTCGAGAATTCTTGTAACAACAGTGTTCTGACCACATTACACCAAACATTCCTAACTCTGCTTTGTTAGGATGGCGACCAAGACGGTTAACGATTTCTTGGTATTCTTCGGGTTTTAGACCTTCGGCAGCGATTTCTTCGGGAGAAAAGGGAGTGTTAGTAAACATGGAACCTTGGACAGTAGGCACAGGCTTAATTCTATCGATTGATGGCACTGATTAGTCGTTTGCTCCAGAAAATTTTTAGCAATTTTCAACTTATCTTCAGAGAATTTATCTTTCTTTATGCGACGATTTAAAAATTTTAGTAAAAAATCACGAGGCTGGTGACTTGATTCTGTAAAATAGTCTAGGTTTTTCTAGCCTAAGTGTGATGTTTCCTCTTCGCAATCTGATTAATCGTAGAGTTATAGCGGGCATCGTGGCATCAGTGTTAACGGTATCTGTAGCATTGATTGTCAAGTCTAATTTGCCAACAGAGGCACGTTCTAGGGTTTATAACACTGAACGAGTGAGTCAGCGATCGCTAACGAAGCAGAGACACCGCAATAATTATCGCACTGCTGCTACTAAAAGGACTAATTCAGTAGTTAATAGAGTGCAAGGGAAGAGAAATTCTGTTATTACTAATTATCGACGACAGTTAAAAATTACTGTAGGAAATAGAGGTAATAAATCTGTAAATTCAGTAGCACAAGCAGATAATAATAGAAGAAGAATTAGGATAGGAAATGATTCGACTCCGGTAACTAATCGATTTGGTGCAACTGGAAGAAGACCATCTTCTGCATTATGGCAAGCGGAAATTAAAAGAAGATATGGAATTGGAAATAATCCGACTCCGGTAACTAATAGATTTAACAGATTTAGCAGTTCGGGACGCAAATTTGCTAGTGAACGTTGGCGTGCTGCAATTAAAAGAAGCTACGATATTCCAAGTTCTCCAACTCCAGTAACCGATCGATTTGGTGCAACTGGAAGAAGACCTTCTAGTGAGTTGTGGAGAGCAGAAATTAAACGCAGATATGGAATTGGAAATTCTGTAAGACAACCTGTGGATGAGCCAAGATAAATTTAATTAGGTTGGTTAAGGTTTTGTGGTTCATTGGCGATCGCTAAAACTGAGATCTTGCACTTGCGATGCGAACCCGCCCGGAAATCAATTTCCGGGCTAATAGCTCAAGTCCATTAAAATGGACTAAAAGCCTTTGAATATTAAGAATATTAAGTATTTAATGGTGATAATTCTTGTGCGATCGCTAAAGCGTTCTAGCTTATCGCGATCGCTAAAAACTCTCTCAAATCAACTCGCTATATTAACGATATGCTTCACTTCGATGTACAATCAGCAAAATAGTAATAATTCGATTTTCTTCATCTATTCTGTAAATAATTCGCCAATCACCAACTCGATAACGAAAACATCCGGCAAAACTACCTTTAAGCGATTTAATATTAGGATGTTCGTAGGGATTTTCCCGCAGTTGATCGAAGCATCGGTTTAGTCGTTCTACTAATGATAATTCTGCTTGTTCGTAAAACTTTTGTGCTTTTCGGGTTAGTGTCAGTTCATACATGACGGCGAATGCGATCGAAAGAGACAACTTCCCCCGCTTCCGCTTCCTCTACAGCTTCACGGAACGCTTCTGTAAAACCAGGAATACTTAAAAGTTCTTCTGTTACCTCATTTTCTTCTCTTTCCTGCAAATAAGCGAGAAAGTCAACGGCTACACGCAATCGATCTGGGGAAAGCTGATGTAATCGACGCTCTGCTTCTTTAAGTAATGTTATGTCTTGTTGCTCAGTTTCCATTGTTTTCTCGTTAGCTAGGTTTCTTGTAAAACGTTGTGAATTAGCTCTGCTGCTAGTTCTAGCTTATCGCGATCGGTCAATGCTTCCAGGTCAATAGTAACAACTGACTTGCGTTTGGGAATAGGTGCGGATGCGGGTGATGTGGGTAATTGTAAGCTTTCGTAGAAGTAATCAATAGTTTTGCCGTATATCCCTGCAAATGCAGGTAACTCCCTTTCAGCATCTACCTTGCGTTTCCCATTTTCAATGGTGGATATAGCTTGCTGGCTCAAAATTATACCGTAGCTATTCTCTAGCTGTTCAATGGCCTGCTCTTGAGTAAGACCGAGTGATTCACGGGTAGCTTTAAGACGCTTGCCCAAGGAAAACGTCATATCAAGAAATCGTGTAAAGGACAGTAAAATCCTATAAATTTCGTTAAGAAGACTCTATCCGGGAAATGTATGGGTATACGATAATCATGTAAAAGAAAATACTGCAAGATTTTGGTTAGTGAGATCATTACATAGGATGAACTCGCTGGCTAAAGTGCAGTGTTAAAAGCCAATCAATTAATAGATAAGTTAGAAAATTTCGCCTTTTGCTAAAAGGCTTAATATCGCTAATTTCACTTATATCAAAGAACTTTTAAGAAGACAGTTTAACTCTGGCAATTCCGCCTGAGTGTATTCCTGTCATGCGTGATGGGGTTAATCTAGCTATGTCTAAAAAATTGTGTATTTCTATTTTGAGTTTAACCGCTTTATTAGGTTTAACGGGAGGTTTATATGTAGTTAAAGAAGCGATTCAACCTCTAATTGCTCAAGCATATACAATGAGAGTTAATCTCTCTTTAGATCGTCAACCAAATGAAAGCTATGAAACCATAATTCGTAGAGCCGAAGCAATAGCCAGAGCAGCTGTTCAACGCAGTTTCGACACTGACATTTTAGTTAATGAAGCTTCGGTTATAGTTACTTGTGACAATAATGGTTTAATAGCACCAATTATCTCTGTAAAAGTCAGTCGTTCTCAGTGGAGTAATACACCTAACATTCAACGATGGACAAGATATTATTCTAATAGTAGAGCTTTACTAGATTTTGATGGAGTTGCTGTTGCTAATGCTGAAAGAAGAGCGGCTGATGCTGCCAGACCTAAAAAAGTAGTTGTTAATAGTATCACAATAGAACGTGATTCAGATTTAAGAAACATATTTCGTATAAAGGGAAGTGTGACTAATCATACAAGAACTGCTGTACAACTCGTTAAAGTAAACTATGTAGTAATTGCAGGAAACGAGCGAGAGGGAGGATTTACTTTTATTCAAGAAAGAACCCTTAATCCAGGGCAAGAAGGGTTTTTCAATGATATCCTAACTAAAGATCTTGATTCTGATGCTAGGGTTGAAGTAAATTCTGTTGAGTGGAGAAACAATGATAATTCTCCTGGATCTTGGCAACCGACAAGGTGATTATTACAATTTTGTAGATTGCGGAATCACAAAATCACAGATCGATCGCTCTTTTGTTAAAAAACAATATGACAGTAGGGACACGGCATCATAAATATTTTGGGTTGAAGCTAAATTTTAATAATGCCGTGTCCCTACAAGAATTGGTCGCTAAAAATTTACTACCCAATGAAAAGTGCGAGCGCTATGCTTGTTAATCAAGAAGTTGAAAAGCGATCGCCTTTTGTTTGCTACCCAATGAAAAGTGCGAGCGCTCTGCTTGTTAATCAAGAAGTTGAAAAGCGATCGCATTTGAATTTACTACTCAATGAAAAGTGCGATCGCTATGCTTGTTAATTAAGAAATGGCAAAGCGATCGCCTTTCTATTTACTACTTAATAAAAAGTGCGATCGCCTTGAAAAGTGCCGTAGGCATATCGCTCAATTCTAAATCCCACTCAATCATCCTTGCTGAAAATTCCCAGAAGATGCTTGTGCTACCTGCCTCACCGCTTCAATATCCAAGCTTAATCTTTCAGCTATTTCTGAAACACTCAAACCTAACTGCAATAAAAGAGGAACTGTTTCTAACTTGCCTTCTTCCTTACCTTCTTCCTTACCTTCTTCCTTAGCTTCTTGATAAAACCTAGTTTGCTTTAAATCGCTTAATCCAAACATAGCTTCTAACTCCTGACGACTTAACGCGGTAAACTTGTAAACTAATACGCTCTCAATCAATTCTAGAACTTTCTGCTTGAAACTTTCATCCAATAATTGTGTCCTTGCTTGCAGCAACAGTCGGTTAGTTAACTCGACTGTTGCTGCGGTTTCTTCAGTTCCCACTACTAGTTGTACTAAACCTAATGCTAAGGAAGATTCAGGATTTTGGTTTAACTCATCAAGATAGACAAATATTACTTGGTGATCTGCCAGTAATCCTCGATATTGTCTTGGTATTCCAGGATCTAAGTTTCTTTTTCCAAATATGGCAACTGCACGCCAATCGTTAGCAGGTTGATATTGACCCAGGTAAACAAATATTTCGGCAAAGAAGCGCCAGTAAAAGTCAGCTTTTGGTTGAAACTGTACTTCAACAAAATAAATCGGTTGGTCAGGTGCGTTTTTTAATGGTAAAAATACGCCATCAAAGCTGCGAGATAGTTCTTTGACTTCTTGTGAAACAAAAGTATAATTTTGTGCTAGTGATGGAGGTTGCCCGATGAGTTCAAATAGTAGATTTGGGAAGGTTTGGAATAGCTGATAAAAGATGTTGTCGGTTTTCACACAATTTGGTTGTTATAAGGGGGGAGTTAATTATATTTTGACATAAATTAGGATGCGATCGCCTGAGAATTTACTACTCCATGAAAAGTGCGATCGCCCTTTTTGTTAATTAATAAAGGAAAGTGCGATCGCACTCATTTCAAACCCTAATAAATTAACCTTCTGAAGCATCACTAGCAGAAGCTTGCGAAGCCTGTCTCACCAGTTCAATATCCAAATTTAAAGCTTGAGCAATTTGTTCTACACTTAATCCAATTGCCAATAACCCTGGCACAGATTCTAACTTCCCTTCTTCCTTAGCTTCCTGATAAAATCTAGTTTGCTTTAAATCACTTAATCCAAACATAGCTTCAATCTCCTGGCGACTTTTGGTAGTAAACTTGTAAATCAATATGCTCTCAATCAATTCTAAAACTTTCTGCTTGATTGCTTCATCTGCCAATTGTATCCTAGCTTGTTGTAGGAGTTGATTAGTTAGCGAAACAGCGGTTTCTTCTGTACCAACTACTAGCTGTACCATGCCAATGGGTAAAGAAGGATTGGTGATTTGTGCTAACTCATCGAGATATACAGATATCACTTGCTGACTCATTAACAAACTGCGATATTGTCTTGGTACTCCCGGATCTAAATTTCGATGAGCAAAAATGGCGACAGCACACCAATCATGATTCGGTTGGTATTGAGCTAGGTAGACAAATATTTCGGCAAAAAAGCGACTGTAAAAGTTAGATTTGGGTTGAAATTGTACTTCTACAAAGTAGATTGGTTGGTCAATTGCGTTTTTAGGAGGTAAAAATAAACCATCAAAACGACGTGCTAGTTCTTTGATTTCTTGGGAAGTGAATTGATAGTTGTTGGCTAGGGAAAGGGGTTGATTGATTAGTTCAAATAGGAGAGTGGGAAAAGTTTGAAATAGCTGATAAAAGATGTTGTCTGTTTTCACGTATTTTGGTTGTTATATTGAGGAAGATATTATATTTTGGCATGAATTAGGAAGCGATCGCCTTTCAATTTATTACTTAATGTGAGTGCGATCGCTATATTTGTTAATTAAGAAATGTCAAAGCGATCGCACACTCCTAAATTCCACAAATCATCCTTACTGAAAATTATCAGAAGATGCCTGTGCTACCTGCCTCACCGCTTCAATATCCAAGCTTAATCTTTCTGCTATTTCTGAAACACTCAAACCTAACTGCAATAACAGAGGAACTGTTTCTAATTTGCCTTCTAATTTGCCTTCTAACTTGCCTTCTTGCTTACCTTCTTGCTTACCTTCTTCCTTAGCTTCTTGATAAAACCTGGTTTGCTTTAAATCGCTTAATCCAAACATAGCTTCTAACTCCTGACGACTTAACGCGGTAAACTTGTAAACTAATACGCTCTCAATCAATTCTAGAACTTTCTGCTTGAATCCTTCATCCAATAATTGTGTCCTTGCTTGCTGCATCAGTCGGTTAGTTAACTCGACTGTTGCTGCGGTTTCTTCTGTACCAACTACTAACTGTACCATGCCAATGGGTAAAGAAGGATTGGTGATTTGTGCTAACTCATCGAGATAGACACAGATGATTTGCTGAGTCATTAACAAACTGCGATATTGTCTTGGTATTCCCGGATCTAAATTACGATTAGCAAAGATAGCGACAGCACACCAATCATGATTAGGTTGATATTGAGCTAGGTAGACAAAAATTTCGGCGAAAAAGCGGCTATAAAAGTTAGATTTTGGTTGAAATTGTACTTCGACGAAGTAAATTGGTTGGTCAAGGGCATTTTTGGGTGGTAAAAATAAGCCGTCAAAGCGACGTGCTAATTCTTTGATTTCTTGGGAAGTGAATTGATAGTTGTTCGCTAGAGAAGGGGGTTGATTGATTAGTTCAAAGAGGAGAGTGGGGAAGGTTTGAAATAGCTGATAAAAGATGTTGTCGGTTTTCACGTAATTGGGTTGTTAGGTGGTTTTTTCTATTATATTTTGATATTAGTTAGGGTGCGATCGCCTTTCAATTGACTACTTAATGAAAAGTGCGATCGCGGTTATCTAATTGCTTATTGATTCGGCTTTAATGTCACTGCTAAATGAAATCCCATTGTATCTAGTAATGATGCCAAATTGTAAAGTTCAGGACATCCTGATTCAGATAAAGCAAAGTCAAGTTTCTCATATTGCAATTTGGCTGCTTCTGAAAGTTCATGTACTCCTCCATGAGCTTCAATAACATTTTTTAGTGCCAGACGCAACATTTGAGGATTTCCCTCTTCTATGACAACTTCAAGATACATTGCCGCATCTGAAGGAGATTTTTTAAAAGATTCAATCAAATCATCGTAGTAATTTGTACTTCTAGTCATCTTCGTTGCTCCTATTATTGTAGTCTCTCCAATATTCAATAGCTTCGCGTATATCTTTTTCTTGATAACTTTTATCCCCACCACACAAAATAATCACAATTGTTAGCCCGATTTGTCCAAAGTATATCCGATAGCCTGGGCCATAGTCTATTCTCAGTTCACAAACTCCTTCTCCAACTGAGCGATAGTCGCCTAAATTACCTTTTGCAACTCGGTCGATTCTGGAAGTGATTTTAGCTTTGGCTTTGCTATCTCGTAAGGAATCTCGCCATTCTAAAAAAGGACTTTTTCCCTCTATTGTTCGGTAGTTCAGAATTTGTCTCGGTTGTGCTTCCATCCTATGAAAAGAAACATTGTTTAATTCATAAATTATAGCTCGATCGCATTTAAATTTACTACTCAATGAAAAGTGCGATCGTCTGGGAATTTACTACTTAATGAAAAGTGCGATCGCCTTGCTCGTGCCGTAGGCATATCGCCATGCTTGTTAATTAAGAAATGTCAAAGCGATACTGCTAACTCAACGCTACGCGATCGCACTCATTTTCAATCCTAATAAATTACCCTTCTGAAGTATCACTACCGGAAGCCTGTGCAGCCTGTCTCACCAGTTCAATATCCAAGTTTAAAGCTGTAGATATTTGTTCCACATTTAATCCTATTGCCAATAACCTTGGTACAGATTCCAGCTTGCCTTCTTGCTTGCCCTCTTGCTTGCCCTCTTGCTTGCCCTCTTCCTTTGCTTCTTGATAAAATCTTGTTTGTTTTAAATCACTTAATCCAAACATAGCTTCTAACTCCTGGCGACTTAAGGCAGTAAACTTGTAAACTAGTACGCTTTCAATCAATTCTAGAACTTTCTGCTTCAATCCTTCATCTAATAGTTGTGTTCTTGCTTGCAGCAATAGTCGGTTAGTTAACTCAACTGTTGCTGCTGTTTCTTCGTTTCCCACTACTAGTTGTACCATCCCCAGTGCTAGGGAAGGTTCTGTTATTTGATTTAACTCATCGAGATAGACAAAGATTACTTGTTGATCTGCTAGTAATCCTCGATATTGTCTTGGTACTCCCTGATCTCAGTTTCTTTTTCCAAATATAGCTACTGCACGCCAATCGTTAGCAGGTTGATATTGACCCAGGTAGACAAATATTTCGGCAAAGAAGCGCCAGTAAAAGTCAGTTTTTGGTTGGAACTGTACTTCTACAAAATAAATCGGGTTGTCAGGCGCGTTTTTTAATGGTAAAAATACGCCATCAAAGCTGCGAGATAGCTCTTTGACTTCTTGTGAGACAAAAGTATAATTCTGGGCTAGTGATGGGGGTTGACCAATGAGTTCAAATAGTAGATTGGGGAAGGTTTGAAATAGCTGATAAAAAATATTGTCGGTTTTCACACAATTTTATTACTATGATTTTTTCTATTATATTTTAACATAAATTGTCAAGCCACCGCTTGACAATTTAGTACTTAACGAAAGTGCGATCGCTCCAACTCATAATATTGGCAATGACTGTACTGTAATCTCTGTAAAATTAGCCAATCTCAGATCATTTGTGAACAGAATTGCATTTAAAGATTGTGCCGTTGCTGCAATTATTGCGTCAGCCAACCTGAGTCGGTAATTTTTCCGAAAAGCGATCGCTAATTCTTTTATATTCCCATCTAGCCCAACTACAGTAATTTTAGCCAAAAAATTACGAATTTGTAACTCTTCGTCGGCACTGAGGCTGGGATAAGATAACAATTCAATCTCTGTAATCACAGAAATAAAATAATTTCCTGACGGTAAGGGGTTAGTTAAACGACCACCCAAGTAATATAAAACAATGTTAGTATCTAACAAAATTAAAGGCTCTGTCACTACCACTCATCCCTAATTCGGTGCTGATATTGCAAAGGGTCTTCTGTTAATTTTATAACGCCTGCATATTGGGAAATATTAAAATCCTCTTTTTCTGTTAATTGAGATGCTGCTAATACTTGTTCAATTTTCTGCCAGTCTTCATAATCAATCAATACTGCAACAGGTTTCATGGATTCATCTGTGACAATTTTTTTCCGAAAAGGTAACATAACTGAAAGTGGCAAATAAAGGATGTTTCTATTATATTATAGTGAAAAGCGATCGCATTGAAATTTCCTACTCAATGAAAAGTGCGATCGCATCTATTTTAATATAAAATTAGCGAAGGTTTGTTAGATTTATAAAAAATTCTATCGGTCTCATAATGAGTTTGAATAATGATTTAAATTAATTTTAAGTGGGAAGAAGTTTCCGCGAATAATAGGTAATTTTCCCTTTCATAAATTCAATTTAGGGCAATTTTCTCTTACGCATTTAATGATTTTTGTTGGTGATCAATATCACAGGTTAAAGATGATTAAGATCGCTATCAAAGTTAGATTAAACAGCCATACTACAAACAACTGAACTCTAGCCGAGTCATCGACAGGGAACACACAATCAGCCGACAGTGAACTGTCGGTTTTTTATTTTCAAAATTTTCCAGAAAATCACTAGCCTTTTAACCATAAAATTTCCCCACCTTTTGTCAACGTTCTAACATTTTTGTAGCTAGAAAACACCAACAAGGGTGGGGAAACAGATTAAAATTAACAAGGTAGAACCTTACTTCTAAACGCTAGGGTGGAAGTTCAAGACATCCCCTGAATGAGGTAATCAAAGTAAGGTGTGGCTTCGGCGGCTTCTTCTTCGCTCAAAAGTGCTAAGGAAGCTTTTTTGAGACAACGAATGGCTTCTGCCATGCCAGGAACGGGTACACCCAGAGAGTTGTACATTTCGCGTGCGCCAATTAAACCAATTTTTTCAATTGGCTCTTTGTCACCAGCGAGAACTCCATAAGTAACTAGGCGTAAGTACCAGCCATAGTCTCGCAGACAGAGGGCGCGTTCGCGTTGTCCATAAGCATTGCCACCGGGCGCAATGAAGTCAGGACGTTTCTGCCATAGCTGTTTGCTGGCTTCTTGAACAATCTTTTTTTCATTTTCGGCTAGGGTAGCGGCAATGCTTGTCCGCACTAAGCCTGTTTGAAAAAAGTTTTTGATTGCAGTCAGTTCCCCGGTGCTGGGATAACGAAGTTCGTCGTCGGCTTTGAGAATAACTTGGCTTACTACACTCATGATTTATTAGAAGGTCTGAGGATACCATTTCGTAGTTTACCGATATGAAGGGACGCAAGGGAATGGGGAGGTGGGGAGATGGGGAGGTGGGGAGGTGGGGAGGTGGGGAGATGGGGAGAAATTCAGTCTAAAATCGAAAATCTAAAATCAAAAAGATGATTAAAACTGGAAACATTTTGTTACAAACTGGAAGTGAAAATTTGGACGACCTTTGGAAACAGGGGCGGTTGGTGGAGGTTGAGATTACGGATCTCTCGGATACGGGGGATGGGGTGGGGCGTTTTGGGGAGAGGGTGGTTTTTGTGCCGGATACGGTGGTGGGCGATCGCATTTGGGCCCGTTTACTCCGCGTTAAGCCTCAGTACGGCTTTGGCAAGCTGCATGAGATTATTACACCATCTGCCCATCGGACTCGCCCTGGCTGCATTGTGGCGGATAAATGCGGGGGTTGCCAATGGCAGCATATTAATTATGAGTATCAACTGGAAGCAAAGCGGAATTTGGTGATTCAAGCTTTGGAACGGATTGGCGGAATTTCTGCGCCTCCTGTGGATGGGGTTTTGGCAGGGGATTCGGCTTTGGGATATCGTAATAAATCTACTTATCCTGTGGGTTTGTCGTCTACGCTGAAGGTACAGGCGGGCTATTTCCAAAAGGGTTCTCATCAGATTGTGAATTTGAACCAATGCCCGATACAGGATGCTAGGTTAAATCCAATGCTTGCTGGCGTAAAGCAGGACATTCAAGAGCGGGGTTGGCGAATTTATAACGAAAAACACCATCGGGGGCAAGTACGTTATCTGTCGCTGCGGATTGGGCGACGGACGGGGGAAATGTTGTTAACTTTGGTGGTGAAGGATTGGGATTTGCCGGGGATTGAGGCTCAGGCTCAAGAGTGGTTGAAGCGTTATCCTCAGTTGGTGGGGGTGTCGCTGAATCGTAATCCCGATCGCACTAACGCTAATTTCGGCGCAGAAACCCGCTGTATTGCTGGAAAACCTTTTTTACGGGAAAAGTTTGCCGATTTAGAGTTTCAAATTCGCCCGGATACTTTTTTCCAAGTAAATACAGAAGTGGCAGAGTTGCTGTTAAAGGAAATTATTGGGCAACTTAATTTCCAAGGAAATGAGGTTTTGGTTGATGCTTATTCTGGCATTGGTACGATGAGTTTGCCTCTGGCTAAATTGGTACAACAAGTTATTGGTTTGGAGGTGCAACGGGAGGCGGTAGAACAAGCTGAAGCTAATGCTATTTTGAATGGGATTTCTAATGCTAATTTTCAGGTGGGAGAGGTGGAGAATTTGTTGCCACAGTTGCTAGTAACGCCGGATATTGTGTTGTTAGATCCGCCGCGTAAGGGTTGCGATCGCGCTGTGCTACATTCTCTGTTGCAAATTCAACCGAGTCAGATTGTTTATGTTAGTTGCAAACCTCCGACTTTAGCACGCGATTTGAAAATATTGTGCGCTGGTGGTTATCGATTAGTGAGAGTACAACCTGCTGATTTCTTTCCCCAAACTGCTCATGTTGAATGTGCAGCTTTTCTAGTTAAAGAATGAATCTAGATCTCCGACTTCTTGAAGAAGTCGGCGATCTGGGTGTTAACAAATTGTTATGATTGAATGGAGCGATTTTGGATTCGCTTGGCTTGAGAGACAAGCTAGAAGTAATAGAAATTGAAGGATTAATTCACTGGGTTTGTGAGATTGGGAATTATGTTGGAGCAGAAATTAGAAGCACTGAAAGGAATTTTCGCCCAAATGGATCGGGCGATTATTGCTTATTCTGGAGGAATTGATAGTACTTTGGTGGCGAAAGTTGCTTATGATGTTTTGGGCGATCGCGCTTTAGCCGTAACTGCTGAATCTCCTTCTTTATTACCAGAAGATTTGGAAGATGCCAAGATTCAAGCATTACAAATTGGGATTCGGCATCAAGTAATTGAAACTCATGAAATGGAGAATCCCAATTACACTGCTAACCCAGTAAATCGCTGTTATTTCTGCAAAAGTGAATTGCATGATACCCTAAAACCTTTGGCTTTAAGTTTGGGTTATCCTTATGTGGTAGATGGGGTAAATGCAGATGATTTAAAAGATTATCGTCCGGGAATTCAAGCGGCAAAGGAAAGAGGTGCGCGATCGCCTTTAGCTGAAGTAGGAATTACGAAAATGGAAGTGCGAGAAATTTCTAAATTTTTAGGACTTCCTTGGTGGGATAAACCTGCTCAACCTTGTTTAAGTTCTCGGTTTCCTTATGGGGAAGAAATTACGATCGCGAAATTACAAAGAGTTGGGAGAGCAGAACTTTATTTGCGGAAGTTGGGGTGGCAAAATCTGCGCGTGCGATCGACTGGAGATACCGCTAAAATTGAATTAGCATCCGAACAAATTAAAGAGTTTGTTTTAACTACAGATTTACCTCAATTAGTTACTGCTTTTCAAGAGTTGGGATTTATTTATGTGACTCTGGATTTAGAAGGTTATCGCAGCGGCAAATTAAATCAAGTGCTTGACCCGGAAATTCGCAATAATAATACCCCCTCTCAACTAATGATGAGTTAATTAGGTTTGTTGTGAACACTTTAGTGTTCTTCGCTAACAAAGCAAGCACTAAAGTGCTTACAACAGACAGCACTTTAGTGCTTACAACAAACTTATTAGTTACTTTTTTGATTGTTATTTTACTAATTGTTAGTTAGGTGACTAAAGTAAAAAAAGTTTAGCTAAAGTACTTTCAATAAAGTAATAAATTACACAATTACTCAATTATTGGTTAAACTAAAGTAAAAATGTATAATCTCCAACATAATCCAAGTTAAAAATATATCACTATTTTGAAGGATAAGTAAGACTAACTGGCAAATAAATCATCCCTTTGGGCAATTAGATTGCATTAGGGAGTTTTCGGCAAAAAAATCATGTAAGATATACAATTAGTAGATGCGTTTCTTGCATAAAAGTGCGCCTCTCATTAGGTTGTATTTTGTTTACAAATTACAAAACAGTATTAAAATATACAAAATTTTCTTAATAAGTAACTTTATCCCAAAAGTTTCTGGTAAAAGTTAATAGGAAAGCCTAAATACCTGGTAATGAAAAATAAGTGCAGTGTGACAGAAATAACTACACAGTTAAAAACAAGTGAAAAAGCTGATGTTAGCCTTCTTTTCTTCTGCCTTCTGCCCTCTGCCTTCTGCCTTTTTGTACTAGGTTGAAACCTAATTTACAAGGCGGGTGCCTAATTATGGTGAACACAGAAACTTACCCCCTAGATTCCCTGAATATGACAACTATCAGCCGCTTGGAACACAGCTTTTTCCAAGTAGGCGAATCAAAGAATGGAAAAAGCTGTAAGTTAGAAAGTTTAGGAATTAAAAACTGCGGTACTGTGTATCGTAATTTATCAGTATCGCAGTTAGTAGAACATACGTTAGCACGTCAGGAAGGTATTTTAGGCGAGAATGGCGCAGTGTTTGTGAAGACGGGTAAGTACACAGGTCGATCGCCTAAAGATAAGTTTATTGTTGACGAACCAAGCATTCATGATGAGATTGATTGGAATGGCGTAAATGTGCCAATTTCTGTAGAGAAATTCGATCAACTCTACAAGAAAGCACTTGCTTATATGCAAGGCAAAGATTTATATGTTTTTGATGGTTATGTTGGTGCCGATCCTGAATATCGGTTAGGTGTAAGAGTAATTAATGAATTTGCTTGGCACAATTTGTTTGTGCATCAATTGTTTATTAGACCAACAGCAGAAGAACTCAAACATCATCATGCCGATGTGACAGTAATTTCCGTTCCCGGGTTACAAGGCGATCCGGAAAGTGATGGCATTCATAGCGAAGCATTTATTGTTGTCAATTTCCTGAAAGGAATTGTGTTAATTGGTGGAACGCACTATGCTGGCGAAATGAAAAAATCCGTGTTCTCATTCATGAATTATTTAATGACGAAACGGAATGTTTTGCCGATGCACTGTGCTGCTAATATGGATGAAAATGGCAAGACAGCTTTATTTTTTGGTCTTTCTGGCACAGGAAAAACTACTTTATCTGCCGATCCAGAACGCCGTTTAATCGGTGATGATGAACATGGATGGTCAATGGAAGGAGTCTTCAATTTTGAAGGTGGATGTTATGCCAAAACTATTCGCCTTTGTAAGAAGAATGAACCACAAATTTGGGAAGCGTTGCGTTTTGGTTCGTTAATTGAAAATGTGACTATTGACCCAGAAAAACGGACTCCAGATTACAATGATAGTAGCGTTACTGAAAATACTAGGGCTGCTTATCCAGTGGAATTTATTCCTAATTGTGTAATTCCTGGTATTGGTGGTCATCCAAAAACTGTGATCTTTTTAACCGCAGATGCTTTTGGTGTTTTGCCTCCGATTTCTAAGTTAACAAACAGACAGGCAATGTATCATTTCATCTCTGGTTATACGAGTAATTTAGCTGGTACAGAAAGGGGAATTACTGAACCGCAAGCGACTTTTTCTTCTTGTTTTGGTAAGCCATTTTTACCACTGTCTCCGATCGTTTATGCTGAGATGTTGTACGATCGAATTATTGAGTACGACGCTGATGTATATCTGGTAAATACTGGTTGGACTGGTGGGCCTTATGGTGTGGGTAAACGGATTGCGATCGCAGATACTCGTGCTATGATATCGGCTGCTTTAAGTGGTGAATTAAATCATGTAAAATTCCATCACCATCCAATTTTCCGCATTTTAGTTCCTGAGTCTGTTCCCGGTGTTGATAGTGACATTTTAGATCCGATCAAAACTTGGAGTGACCCAGAAGCATATCAAGAAAAAGCAAAAGCTTTGGCACAGAAGTTTGTGGAAAACTTTAAGCAATACCAACGAGTACCGAGAGAAATTTTGGAGGCTGCGCCTAGTTTAGGTTAAGGCGATCGTTTCGGCTGCTACAGATGTAGAGACGTTTCATGAAACGTCTCTACAGTAAGAAATGTTCATTTTGAGCATCCAACAAATCCAAACAATATTAGTTAATGGCTTTTATAATCTTTGTTAGGGTGGGTAAATCCTCCCCTTATTTTTATGTTGTTTGGGAGAAAAGATTCAGTGGGTTTAAAGCTGGAAAGTGTAATTCCTTGGGGTCGCAGTTTTGCTGAATATGTGAAAATGTTTAATCTCACAACAGATGAGTTAAAGTTAAATATTTTAGATTGCGCTGGTGGCCCTGCTAGTTTTAATGCGGAAATGACTGAGCAAGGATATAATGTAATATCTTGCGATCCGGTTTACTATTTTACTGCTGATGAAATTAAGCAGCGAATTCAAGACACTTACTCAACAGTTGTTAATGGCGTGAAAGCAAATTTAGATTGTTATGTGTGGCAGGAAATTACCTCTCCTGAGCATTTAGGACAGGTACGCATGGCAGCAATGGAAAAGTTTTTGGCAGATTTTGAATTTGGACTAAAAGAAGGGCGATATTTGCCTCATGGTTTGCCAGTTTTACCTTTTAATAATTATCAGTTTGATTTAGCTTTATGCTCACATTTTCTGTTTACTTATACTGAGCAACTTTTAGAAGAATTCCATTTAGCGGCGATTCGAGAAATGTGTCGGGTTGCTAAAGAAGTGAGAATTTTTCCAGTTTTAAATATATCGGGAGAAGTATCACCAATTTTAGAAGCTGTAATTAACAAATTGGAAATGCAAGGTTATACTGTGGAAGTTAAACAGGTGTTATATGAATTTCAAAAAGGCGGAAACCAAATATTAAAGGTACGTCCGCCCAAATGAAATTTTATATTGATGGTTCTTCGATCGGAACCAGAAAACAACCATTAATTCGCCAACTACCATCGGGTTGTTTTTCCATTTGGTAAAGCGCCCTTCTGGGGTTTCCTTCGGGATCGAGTACCAATACTGGTTGCGCCAATGCACCGTTGACAATTGCCAGGTTTTCAAATAACACTGAGCGAGGACGGTAGACAGCTTCGTAGGAAGAACGCACCATCTCCATGAAGTTTTCCGGGGTTTGGAATGTCACTTGAATTCCTGGGGTAGCAAGTGAGAATGCGGTAATGGCATCCTCTTGCTGAAATGCTTCCAGTTGGCGTTCGATAACAAACCGGATGGCGGCGCGATCGCTATCTGTAATTTGCATCACTTTTGCCTTTGTTTCTATAACGCTACTAATAGGACAGTTTACTTAAATTATAGAAAGGCTAGCCGCTAGTGGCTAGGTATAAAACTTAAGAAAGGTTAATAATTTGACATTCTACTAGTTAGTTAAACTTTCTCTATCTGCGGGAATACTAAATTTAGCAGATTGTTGTAGTGGTGACAGAATGTTAGATTTAGTTAGTTTAAGAAAAACTGGCACGGGTTGGGAATTTGCCAGCGAAGCAGCTTTGGAAGATTTTATCTGGTTGAATTTACCTGAGTTGTTTGGGTTAACTCCTCTGAAGCGGCAATATTCTGTAGATGGGCAATTTTGCGATATTTTAGCTTTGGGTGAAAGTCAAGACTTGGTGGTTTTGGAATTGAAAAATGTTGAAGATCGATATGTTGTGCAGCAGCTAACTCGATATTATCATGCTTTGTGTGAAGCAAAGGCTTTTACTGAGCAAATTGACTATGAAAAACCTGTGCGTTTGATTGCTGTTGCACCAAGTTTTCATCGAGATAATTTTACTGACAGGAAGTATCACCATTTGTCTATTGAATTTTGGCAATTTGCGGTTTTGGCAGAGTCAGAAAAGTTCTATTTTCAGTTGAAAAATTTGGAGAATGAGAAAGTTACAAAATTAGAGATTCCGTTTCAAGAAAAAGAGACTAATGATGATATACCTGAGCCTCCAAGAGCGTTTCTCAAACTACTGGTTAATTGTAATGAGTTGGAAAAACAAGAAATATTAAAAATCCGGCATAAAATTCTGAGTTTCGATCGACGTATGGAAGAAACAGCTAGTACTGGAATTATCAAGTATGGCAAAGGTAAAAATTTCTGTGCAGAATTGCGTTTTGATAATAAGATAAATCTGCCTGTTTTGTTCCTTTGGCTACATCTTATAAATAAAAGACCAAGCCGCGCTAGAGCAAGAATTTGGACTAATTGGAAAACTGTTTCATACATTGGTTATGTAAAGGAAGGATTGGGTAGAGTAAAAAATTTAGAAGAGTGGGAAAAAACTTTGGGTATCCATCCGGCGGATATTTTAATTAAGTACGGCTACGGACAAAAAGATTCATTAGTCGCTATGAGAATAGAGACTTATAAAGATCAACTAAAACATTACAGAAACGATCTACCAACTATAGACAAGTATGAAAATTTAGATTTTCTGATTCACTCATGCTTGGAAGAGTGGCAGAAAAAGCTATAACTGAGATGTTGCACCTGCGCTTCTAGCCCGCCTGCGAATCAATTCGCAGGCTAATAGCTCAACTCCACGCTCAGTGGACTGAAAACTTTTGATTTCAAATATTTTATCTCATGTCCGGTTGATTACCTATAATGTAGAGACGTTATATATAACGTCTCTACATTATCTTTTTCTTGATGTTAATATTAAGTTGAAATGAGGCAACAAAAAATATGAATTGGCAAGAATTAAAGCGGGAAGCTGATAAATTGTCGGTGAGCGATCGCCTAAAATTAGTAGAGTCAATTGTGCGATCGATCAATCACGATGTCAATCCCCGTCCACCAATACCAGAAGACATAGTAGAACGAATGACGGGACTAGCTAAAACAAGATCTGACTAATCTATTTTGAAGATGCTGTACAATTGACTTGTGCAATTGCAGAAAATCATCAGGTAATTGTTACCCGGAATACAATCGTAAATATAATTATTTTATGTCACAAACAGTTTGGATTGCCCGTCACGGAAACCGCTTAGATTTTGTTGACCCAGATTGGTTTTTAACTGCGGAACGCCGTTACGATCCGCCACTTTCTGATGATGGAGTTATTCAAGCAAGGCAATTAGGAGAACGCTTAAAAGGAGAAAAGATTGCTCATATTTTTGCCTCTCCTTTCTTAAGAACTGTACAGACTGCTAATCAAGTAGCCGAAATTTTAGATTTACCAATTAAGGTAGAATCTGGGTTAAGTGAATGGTTAAATCCTGAGTGGATGACAGAGTTTCCAGAAAAACTTTCTTTTGCTGAATTGCAGTCAAAATTTCCTAGAATTGACCCAAATTATACCTCTAGAGTGATTGCCGAATACCCGGAAACTGTTGATAAAATGATGGCAAGATCAGCCCAAACAGCAAAAATACTTGTGTCTGAATTTACCGAGGATATTTTATTAGTAGGACATGGGGCATCTGTGGTGGGAACGAGTCAAGGATTAGTTGGCGGAACACCAGAAATCAATGCTTCTTTGTGTTGTTTGGTGAAAATTGTCCGTCACGATCGACAATGGATAATGGAACTCAATGGCGATACTTCCCATTTGAGTCAAACTGAAAAAGTAATCCGCTTCCACTAGATTTATGACGTTACTTTTAGCAGGCGATATTGGTGGTACTAAGACTATTCTGCGTTTGGTAGAACAGCCAGCAGAAGGAGCAATGTATAATTTGGATGAGGCGACTTATCCGAGTCAAGATTTCCCCGATTTAGTGCCAATAGTACAGAAATTTCTGACAGCAGCATCAGAACATTTGGGTTATGTGCCTCAGCCAGAAAAAGCTTGTTTTGCGATCGCAGGTCCGATTGTTAACAATAGCGTGAAACTGACTAATTTGGTTTGGTTTCTCGATGCAGAACGCTTGCAAGAAGAATTAAATATACCCAAAATCAGTTTAATTAATGATTTTGTGGCTGTAGGTTATGGCATTTTAGGTTTAACAGAAACCGATTTACACACATTACAAGCTGGCAAATTTCAAGCTGATTCACCCATTGCTGTAATTGGTGCAGGAACAGGTTTAGGACAGGCATTTTTAGCGCCTTCTGGTGACAGTTATCAAGTGTTTGGTACAGAAGGCGGACACACAGATTTTGCACCACGCACAGAACTGGAATTTCAAATGATGAAATACCTGTTAGAAAAACACCAAGTTGACAGAATCTCTGTAGAACGGGTAGTTTCTGGAATGGGTATTGTCTCGATTTATCAGTTCTTACGAGACAAAAAAATTGCTAGTGAATCACCGGAAATTGGGGAAGTTATTAGAACTTGGGAACAAGAAGCTGGAAGCAGTGAAAAAACAGTCGATCCGGGTGCAGTTATTGGCAAAGCTGCTTTAGAGAAAACAGATCCATTAAGTGAAGAAACTCTGCAAACTTTTGTGGAACTTTATGGCGCAGAAGCAGGTAATTTGGCTCTCAAACTGTTACCTTATGCTGGTCTTTATGTGGCGGGAGGTATTGCACCGAAAATTCTCCCACTGATTAAAGAAGGTGGTTTCATGCAATGTTTTATTAACAAAGGTCGCATGAGAAATTTACTGGAAAAAATTCCGGTTCATGTGGTGTTAAATCCCCAAGTTGGGTTAATTGGGGCGGCAATTTGTGCTAATAGATTGTAAGCGGAAAATTGGGAGAGTGCGATCGCAAGTCGAGGACTTTTCAGGTAAGAGAGATCAAAAGAAACCCGGTAACTTCTGCGAAACCGGGTTTCTGGGCTTTAGTTTCTGGGCTGTAATGAGGTAAAAAAGCGATCGCGCCAATCAAACGGATCTTTTATCCTCAAAAACTAACCTTGACCTTCATTTCTTAAATCACTTAAAAAATTATCCACTGCATTTATGTAGCTTTCATCATTCAAGATTTGTGCTGGAATTCGGTTAGCTTGTACTGCACTAGAAACGATATCTCTAGCGTCAACTTGTCCAAAGTTGTAAGCCTGAATTAAGCCTGTATAACTAGGAATTCCTTGCTCCTCAAAATAACCTTGGTAAGCCATATAAACTAACTGAAAAGGCTCAATTAAAGCTTCAGATTCCCTCGTATTTACTACCGAGTTAGGAGTGTTTGACTGAGCCATTACCCCAGGTGTAGAGGTAGCAGACAATAGAAGTGCAGATAAACCACCAAGAACCAAATATTTCATAAAATCATCCCCAAATGAAGCGACCAGCTACTTACTAGTTTTATTTCTCTTTTTTGGGGGTGCATCTCACAAATGGTAGATGCCCAAATTAGGCGAAAATGTTACTTTCGGAACAGGTGAAATTGACTTTTTAAAGCTAAAAAACTGACTAATTTTTCCAGAGCATACCCATAAAACAACCCAATTTTGTGAAGTAACAATTGGGAAAGTGACTACCATATATTTCTTTAAATTGCTGTGGGGATAAATATTTATCAGTTGCTAAATGACTTAACCAAGGTTGGGAAGTCCTAAATTTAAATAACCTCCAAGCTGTACTCAGTCCTAACTTCATCCAGTCGGGGAAGAAATCCCCCATAGCGCTCCATATATAAACTATGGTTGCTGGTGTTTCCACTTCCGAAACATTATCCAGCAAAACAAATTTGCCACCAGGGTTCAATAATTTTTTGATTGTTTGTAAAGTAGCAGGTAAATTTTGTAAATGATGAAAGGTATTTGCAGAAGTAATCAAATCGAATTTTTCATCTAATATTAAATTTTCCGCATCCATTAGTAGATATTTAATATTAGGAGCAGATCTTTTGACTTTAGCAATCTCTAACATTTCTTGGCAAATATCTATAGCAACTACCTTTTGGTAGTATTTAGCTAAGTCAAAAGCTAAAATACCTGAGCCACAACCAATATCTAGAACTGCGCTTCTATTCCTAGATAAATTCTTGAGAAAGAAGTCATTTTTACTCTGCAAACTTGCCATGAAATCATATTCAGTAGCAAACAAATCAAAACGTTGATAGACCAGTTTCATATTTCCAGCCTCAAAAAAATTTAGTAGGACAGAAATTTCTGCCCTACTATTTATATGTTATAGCTTAGTTATCTTCAACCTAATAAGCTAAACTAAAATTCCTCTGACTCAGGAAAAGTTTAATCCAAAAATCTCACAACAATATAAGCTCCTTGGCTAATTTGTTTTAGACTTTTGCTTCCGAAGGCTGAGTTTCTACTAGTTTAGGTTTGCTAGGAGGAGCAGGAGTAGGAGTGGGAGTGGGAGTATTAGTGGTAGGAGTTTTGACAACAGCACTTTTAGGCGAGAGCAGCATAGTCATATTGCTTCCCTCTTTTTTCGGTGCTTGTTGAAGTTCGGCAAATTCTTGTAAGTCTTTTGCCATTTCATTGAGCAGATTTTCGGCTAAATGACTATGTTGGCTTTCTCTACCACGAAACTTGATAGTGACTTTTACTTTATCTCCAGCTTTCAAAAATCTTTCTGCTTGATTGACGCGCACTTGATAATCATGATCTTCAATTGTGTAGCGCATCTTCAATTCTTTGACAGAAGTTTTGTCTTGATTTTTCTTATTTTTCCGCTCTTGTTTTTCTAAGTCATATTTAAACTTGCCGTAGTCAATAATCCGGCAAACAGGCGGCTCAGATTTATCATTAATCATTACTAAGTCTAGGTCTCTTTCTTGAGCCAAACTCAAGGCAGATCTAGTATCCATAATTCCTAAGTGTCCGCCATCATTATCAATCACGCGAATCTGGGGTACACGAATCGCATGATTAATGACATGACCACGATTTTTTTTCTGATCCATAGGCATGAATTAAATTCCTCAAAGTTACAACACTATTATGACTTTAGACTTTAATTTTCACCATATTTCTCAGGTTGCATTATGGGAAAAGTTGAAGTCTTTAGCTAAATTACGTCAAAACTGAAGCAGTGCGATTCGCCCCTTGCCACAATGTTAAACGAATTATATCTATCCGATCGCGATCGCTCAACAAAGGTTGACATCCTACCTAAGTTTTGTGCCATAAACTTAACACTTCACTGGCAAAAATCGCAAACTTTGACCTTCTAACCTTCATATTTTGCAAGTCTGCTCATTATCCAAAAGGGCGCTAAAATGTTCAAATTAAACAAAATACCTAGACCTCATCAGTTTTTGTTAATTCTTGCATTTTGTAAAGTTGTTTTGCGATCGAGAACTTTAGCTGTAGGTGATTGTGCATCAATTTTTACTTGGGTGCAGAAGCATTCGACTTAGCAGGTTACTCGTAAAGGAGAAAATAATGATTTGCACAAGGGTAAGACTGTTAATTTTCCTGTTGGTAATTATAACCTTAACTAGCTGCACTTTTGCAAGGGGTAACAACTCTGATATTACAGTAACACTGAGCGGTTGGCAAAGTAACCCCTATGAATCGCAGTTATTGGGGCGAGCACTCCGAAATTTTGAGGCACACCTTTACTGATTTTGTCCGACAAAGAAATGTTTACCCAACCTTTGGGATGGAACACTTTTAAAGGCGAATATATCAGTTATTGGAATTATATTATGGCAGCTTCAATGGTCTTAACCTTACCCGCACTAGCCATTTACGCCTTTTTCAATCGCTACTTTATCCAAAGCGTCACCTTCACAGGTGGTAAATAAACCAAAACAATTTGTTAGGATTTTTGTTTATCCTAATGTAAGGTTAATTGAGTTAGAAAGGGCTATGGCAGGACATAGTAAGTGGGCAAATATTAAACGTCAGAAAGAGAGAGTTGACGCAAAAAAGGGGAAAACCTTCACTCAACTATCTCGTGCTATTATTGTCGCAGCACGCAACGGTATTCCAGACCCGACGGGAAATTTTCAACTCCGTACTGCAATTGAAAAAGCGAAAGCAGCAGGTATTCCCAACGATAATATTGAAAGAGCGATCGCCAAAGGTGCTGGTACACTAGACTCAGGTGACAGCCTCGAAACTATCCGTTACGAAGGTTATGGCGCAGGTGGAGTAGCCGTACTCGTGGAAGCCCTCACCGATAATCGTAACCGCACCGCAGCCGACTTGCGCCTCGCTTTCAGCAAATATGGCGGAAACTTGGGGGAAACAGGCTGTGTTGCTTGGATGTTTGCACAAAAAGGCGTTTGCATCATCAGCGGCGCAGTGGATGAAGACGAACTTTTAGAAGCTTCCTTAGAAGGTGGCGCAGAGTCTTACGAGTTGACAGAAGACGAAGAAGCAGAAGAAGTAGGCGCAGAAGTATTTACCGAAGTGACAAACTTAGAAAATCTCAGCCAATTCTTGAAAGAAAAAGGTTTTAACGTCACCGAAGCCGAATGGCGCTGGATACCTAATAATAACGTAGAAGTTGTCGATCGCGATCAAGCGCGATCGCTCCTGAAAATGATGGACTTTTTAGAAGGATTAGACGATGTACAAAATGTTACCACCAACTTTGAAATGTCAGATGATTTAGTCGCCCTAAGTATCGCTTAAACTCGTAGGGTGCGTTAACGCAGTGTAACGCACCATGGCTATTTCGGATTCATGGTGAGAAATGTTCATAGGTGTTACAAACTTTGAAAACGGTGCGTTAGGCACGGGAATTTAATTATTGGTTGAAATGCTGAATTTGTTATCCGTGCCTAACACACCCTACAGTTAAATAAGAT